>JAJRBP010000166.1 GCA_028679405.1 Methanoregulaceae archaeon
TCCCTGAGGTCCCCGGGAGTTTTCCTGAACACCGGCTTTCCCGCACGGGCAAAGTTCAGTGAACCGGCCCCGTCGATATCAATCCCTGCTGCGATTACTCCCGCATCGCCGGCCTTTCCGATCAGATCGATGAGGGTCTCCTGCGGGAGGGGCTTAAAGATGACAATCCCGTGCCCTCCTGTCTTCAGGGCCGCGGCAATACCAGGATGCACCTCGTATGGCAGGGCGGTCGTTCCTGCGCACCCGATCGTTCCTGCGATCCGGCATCCCTCGAGGACTGCGAATGCGAAGTCCTCCTCAGTAACGGGACTCACCAGCGAGAGACCGCTCATCGGTGCTCCCAGGATTGGCGCGGTAATCTCTTTCCCAAGGAGGGTAGTCGACGTATCGGGAGACACGTGGGGGCTGATCAGCCGGGATCTTATGCCGAACCTCGCGAGTGACACGAGGTTGTTCAGGTAGCCCCGCCCCAGACCTATGCCCCGGAGTCCGAGCGGTCTTCCATACTCCTGCCGGTATTCCTGCGGGACATCGGGGGTGTCCGCACCGACCGGAAGCGCTCCGGCTCCTCCTGTGACAGTTTTAAATCCCTGGTACGCCTTTTTCCCCTGTTCGAAGACCGCGTCGGAAACAGGGGCCAGTTTCTCTTTGGGAGCCCCGCATACCGGGCAGCGCCAGGATTCAGGGAACGAGGATACCGGTGTCAGTGGGGGGATCCCGAGATCCCGGTCACCTGAACTCTCGTCATACGTGTAAATATTGCAGACAGAGCAGACGACCCTGGCCATGGTAGTCATGACTACTCAGGATCCTGTATTAACGTTACGGTCTCGAGAACAGGAGACCTTTTTAGAACGGGCGATTTTTAAAAAAGTGTTAGAACCTTGGGCGCCGGTGCTTCGGGAGGCACTCCTGGCAATAGACAGGTCTTCCCTCGGTCGGCTTGAAGGGTACTTCGCATTCCTTACCACAGTCTGAACAGACTACCTTTGTCATTTCGCGGGGGCCGAAGTTTCTCGGACCACCAAAATTTGATCTGTACATGATTTTACTCAAACAGTTCCTAAAAACTGCACATGATAAACGTCGTCAGGCTTTAATAACTTCTGTATAGCTGCAGGGTACGGGGAACCCGGGTGAAGCATCGTGCAGGCATTAGCGGCGGGTCCGGGACCTTGCCCTTCAGAGAAGGGTTGTCATCCGGAATATCTTATAAAATCCCGGCTCGATCGAGGTTCCAACCGTTCCTTATATGAGTCCTCCCTCCAACCGATCTTTTCAGGTTCGCTTCGATGGAGATACAGACGGAATGGAAGGGAAGGGTGCCGGTATTCGCCCTCAAGGGCAGGCTTGATGGTTTCGGCTCACAGGAACTCGCTGAAGTTCTCGGCAGGCTGATCGGCGATGACACCGCTTCAGTCGTTCTTGACATGACCGGTGTGGACTATCTGAGCAGCGCCGGAATACGGGTCATCCTCTCGTTGAAGAAAAGAATGAAGGAGCGGGACGGAGTCCTCGCAATTGCAGGGGTGCAGGAATTTCCCCGGAAAGTCCTTGACATGGCCGGGTTCCTGAAGGTATTCGACCTGTACCCCTCGGTAAGGGAAGCCCTTATCGCTTCTGCCCGGACCGATACCTCCGGAGGGCTGCTCGTCTCCCCGGGGCACATCGAGACTGTTATCAACGGTATCGTGTACGAGATGGAACCCGGTTCACGGGAAAAGGCGACCCTCCGTATCACTGGAAACCTCGGGAAGGTGCTGTATTCTTCCCTCACACCTGAAGACATCCGCGTGCTCGGTTTCAACGAGTGCGAGTACTCGCTCGGTCTCGGAGCTCTTGGAAAAGATGTCGGAGAGGCACTCCCGTACCTGGGGGAGATGATCACCCTGCACGGTTCCATGGTCTACATGCCGACTGATGGTCATTTCACACCGGATTTTTTCACACCCGTAAAGGATACCGGGGATGTAAGGATTTTTACTGGTTTCAATATCGCTCTCAAGGGCCCGTTCCACGAGGTAATTCATGTCGAGACCCAGAGGCAGGGGGGGGTTACCATTGCGGAACTCTATCGTTCTGTCTTCTCGTGGGCGCAGTCACGAAAGGTCTCCGCGCCCGCTGTCATCAGCATCGCGATGTGGGCGGTTGCGGACGGTATTAAAAGTTCCGAGATCACCCGCGCGCCGATCCTCAGGAATGCTCCGGGGAACGGGCGATCAATTATGGACCCGGAAAATTATGCTGAGTGGAACGCTGCGAACACGGATCCACGATACGGAGGGGATACCCTTGTAAGTTTCGGGATCGGGATCGACAGGAGTTCGGACCTCTCAGGATTCGACCCTGCGGAGATCTCGGCGATCGTATACCACCATCCGGACAATGCCGAGGACAACACCGTTTATCTCCACAACCACGGGGTAATCTTCCGCAATGTGCCCTGGAACCCGTCGGCCGGGTTGTCAAGACAGATAAAGTCGATAGTCCAGGACGGGGAGTTTGTCGATATGCGTCACTTAATGGACGACACCTCCATAAGGAGAGCGAAGTGCGGGGTCTCGTATATATCTGGAATCTCCGTGGATTAAGCAAAACGCCCGTTCAGAAATACCAGTTGCTCATTGAATCTGGTTACGCCAGAATCTGGCATTTTTTCATAATTCAATCCATGTATGCTGCTGAAGGTTGGGAAAGTTGTGAAAAAAACTAAAAAATGTTAAAATCCGATGACGTTCCGTCCGGTCGCCCCTGAGGCAACCAGCTCGATCCCGAGGAGAAAGATCTCGAGAGATATCAGGACGAAGACCAGAGCGACACCGAATCCTGGATAGAGGATAATGGCGAATGAAACGATGAGGGCAACCAGGCCGGCGAAGATCGAGAGATACTTCAGCCATGAGGGCGCATCCGCGGCCCCCCCGGCCGATCCCGCCAGTGCGAGCCGGTCGATGCCAGCCATCATCAGGGCGAAAGCGAAGAAGTATGCCATCGTAAGGGCTCCGACAAGGGGGAAGGCCGCTGCGTAAAACCCGATAACCACACATAATACCCCGATGATACCCGCAAGTATCCTCATCCCGCCGGAAGCGGCGGTAAAAAAGAATGCTCCGCCTATCCGTGCGATCCCCAGGAACACAAGAGCAATTCCAAAGATGAACACATAGGTGAGAGCAGCGATTCCCGGATAAACCCAGACATAGAGAGAGGTGAAGATAAGGACGAGCCCTGCGAGGATCTCCAGAACTCGCAGCCAGCCAGGGGATCCCTTCGACGAGGTATCTGCTATTGAATCAGGCATAATGGGAGGAGCTCTCACTTTACTAATATATGAGAATTACCGTTGTTTGCCGGGAATTTTCTGAATAACCTGACTTGAGTGTATACTTCCGATCAGGAGGGGCTATACTACAAGTGAACCTGGGGATTCTCATCGCCATCCCGGATTAAAGCACCCGGGATCTCCCCGCTCATCTCAGTCGACCTTGCGTCTCCATGATCTTTCCAAGGAACCTGCGTATCCTCGGGATGCTCTGTTCGTAATGAATCCGGAGGGACGGAATCGTGTAGGGAAGGAATTTTATTACCACAATACCGGCAGTCATTCCTTTCCGAAGACTTCCTCTCTCGGATCCAATCACGATATTCTCACGATGAAGAATACTGTCAAGAAATTCCCCGGGAGAATCTGCGCGGCAGCAGGTGAGTACGCTCCCGACTTCGGCGAGACGGTGCCCATCAGACCCGCCCGTGATCCCGAGGTCCGTTCTCCCGGCAAAAATTGCAGCCCGATCATTCAGCCTCCTGCCGAGCGCTCCACAGATAACCTCGATCCCATCGAGGTCAAGAAGTACTTCCTCCGGGAGGCATGCCTTCCCGATGCATTTCAATACACCCCGGTCGAGTATCGCATACCCGAACGGGTGGGCTGCAATTTTCACGCACTTAAACTCCGAGGCCCTCTCGAGGATCTCTTCCGTTGAGAGACCGATTGCCATGAAGGGGTTCCCCCTCCGGTAATCTTTCACATGCTGTGTATAGAAATCGAAGAGGTCATCCGGATTGAAGAAATACAGGAGGAGATGCGGACCGTCACCTGCGCTGACTTCGATACCAGGGATGAGAGGTACACAAGAGCCGATCGTGCAGGCTTCCCGCACCCCCTCTACGGTATTATGATCGGTAATAGCCACCCCGATCCCTCGTTCTTCCGCATATGAGAGGAGGTCCCTCACACGCACGACCGAATCCGAATAGCATGTGTGGACGTGCATGTCCACAGGGGTGAGCCCTGAGGCGTATATCTCATCGACTGCAGGAGGATGGAAACGGACCCTCCCGGTGCGAATCGTGCGACTCACAGGGAGTTTCCTCCCGGTTTGTTCTTATCGGTCATGATAGCAGAATGCGAGGAGCCGGATTCGAACCGGCGAACCCCTGCGGGAATAGACCCTAAATCTATCACCTTTGACCTGGCTCGGTAATCCTCGCTCCAGGATATGTACAATTTTTAATTTTGCATTAGTATTTCGCAGATTCAATGCATAAATCTGGTGGGACAAAGAGGCACGGTTTATCGGACAGAAGATACCCGACCTTGTGAATCACCAAAACTTATCGGACCCTGTTTTTCCCGTGGATGGATAACCATGCTGTACGAGGGGTGACAGCATGGAATTCTGTTGGTCCGTCCACTCATTATTATTTATTGAGTGAAGTCTGACCATTATTTGAGGGAACAGGCGTGCTTACCAGTCCTCCAAACCTCTTCGTCGACGTCTTTGTTGACAGACTCCTTTGCGACGGGTGCGGGTACTGTGTCGACAATTGCACAATGGGGGTCTTTACCATAGTGAATGGAAGAGCGGAGCCGTTTAAGTCTGAAATTTGTGTGGCCTGCTTCAGATGCCATGATTTTTGCCCGAATCATGCAATCACGACACGCTGGATCATGCGGATCGCATGAGAGTTCTCGCCAGTATCCCGCAGGATTGTCCATGGATACTTTTTATTGACCGTTTCAACACCTGGAAAACAAGTGGTTGATGAATATGGGGGAAAGTGGAACGGTTCATGTGTACAATGCCTTTTTGGGTATTTCCCAGGAGGATGGGAACGGGACGCAGTCATTGAGAAGTCCGTGGCTGCCTCCAGGGTATCTTCCGCGATCACCGATATATTTATACAGGATATTGCCATGTTGGAGTTCTGTATGCAGGACATCATAACCGGCGTCAAAAGGGAGGACGGACTGATCGTCCTCTGGCAGGATGGAAAAGACTACAAGAGCATGTTCTTCGGATATGGAGATCTGATCGACCAGAAGATCAACGCTCTCGATCTCCTCGATCATCCGAAGATGTACCACATCGACCCCGGACAGCACCGGATCGTGATGAAATAACCCCTTATCTTTTTCTTCAAAACCTCTCATCCTCGTTTGGAAATGCCAAATTACCCGAACCTTAATCCTGTTTCCGGTCAACCGTGCTTTAGTGAAGTACAGATGACGGCTGACGATCATTGATCGAGCTGATAGTGTGGGATTGAAATCAGAGGAATTCCCGGAAATGGGAAATACCACTTTTAAAAACCCCGGGCGGGGTCTGGTCATGCTCGTCGTTCTGATGGGAGTGGCGATGGGCGTCGTTGACGGTATAGTGGTCTCTATCGCCCTTCCAACGATCACGAGGGACTTTTCAGTGAATTTGTCTGATTCTCAGTGGATCATCACGGGGTACCTCGTCACCGAGACAAGCCTTCTCCTTATATTCGGCAGGGTTTCGGAATATACCGGAAGATGGCGCCTCTTTCTTGCGGGGTTCGCCCTTTTTACTGCAAGCTCCCTTGCCTGCGGTCTCTCCGCGACTCTCCCCGAACTCATCATTTTTCGGATCCTCCAGGCGACCGGGGCAGCCATGGTCTTCTCCATCAGCAGCGCGATCATCTTTGAAGTCTTTCCCGAGGGGGAGCAGGGGCGGGCGATGGGGTATATCGGCGCAACAATTGCGATCGCGAGTATTGCAGCTCCGATCCTCGGAGGATTTATTACCGATTCCCTGGGCTGGCAGTATATATTTCTCATCAATGTCCCGATCGGACTGGTGCTCCTTGGAATCGGGGGTACTTGCATGAAATTCCCCCGCGGGCACCATCCCCGTATCCCCATGGACTGGATCGGGGCAATCACGCTGGTAACCTTCATGGCAGGGTTGATCCTGCTCCTCAGCGAACTCGCGGGAAAGTCTTCGCCGGGCAGGGGTATCCTGGCATATTCCATGCTTTGCTTCGTCTCTCTCGGGATATTCCTGATTGCAGAGCGCAGACACCCTGCGCCCCTCCTCGATCTCCGGATATTTGATAACCGCCGTTTCCTGCTGGCCAACTCGAGCATGATCCTCCTTTTCATCGCGTTCTTCATGCTCAACATCATCGGGCCGTTCTACCTCGAGGTATCACTCGGGCTTACTCCTTCACGCGTCGGTCTCGTCTATCTGATCGCCCCTATCGTCATGGTCATCGCTTCACCGTTGACCGGGTGGCTGTATGACAGGTTCCAGTCAGGATTCTTCTCTGCATTGGGGATCGCCCTCGCGGGGGCATCTCTTCTGCTCCTGGGTTATGCCGCCCTGGTCCGGGATCTGACTCTCATCATCGCAGGATTTGTCCCGCTCGCGGTGGGAAGCGCACTGTTCCAGAGTGCGAACAATGTCGAGATCATGAGATCGCTTCCCATTGAAAAGGTGGGAACAGCTTCGAGCATCAGTGCGACCGTGAGAAATCTTGGAATGACGCTGGGGGTCTCCGTGGCCAGCATTCTCCTCACATTCGGACTGGCCGCAACCGGCTATCAGGGATCGGTGGAGGGTGCAGGACCCGGACTTCTCTCTCCGGTAATAAGCAGGATCCTGATCCTCGGGGCAATTTTCTGTGCGGTGGGGGCAGGCTTATCACTTTTAGGCAACCGCACCGACACAGATGTGCGTGAAGTCTGAACAATTCAGGTTTTTCTTTTCTTCATCGTGAATATATTTCTCCCATCCCGAAACTCGTAGGAGACTGCATCCATCACATTCCGGATCAGGAGGATACCAAGCCCCCCGACCGGCCGGTCCGGGATATCCCCGTGTATCTCTGCAGGAACGAACTGAATCGGGTTGAAAGGCGGGGCATCATCCTCAATCGTAATAGCCACTTCATTGCCGGAGGCTTCGAACAGGAGCCGGATCTCTCCCTCCGGCTCCTTGTAACCATGGAGGATAATATTGGTAATCGCTTCGTCCGTTGCAAGTGCGGAATCGGATATTGCTTCGGGAGTCCAGCCGTTGGACGCCATAAAATCCGACAAGGCATCGAGGACCGCAGGAAGATTTCCGATCTCAGCCTTCAGAGTGCAGCTGAAATGATTCTGCATCACATCCTCTCCCCATCCGGATAGTCAGATGGATATTGGCCTGATCGATCCCAATCTTCGGTTATAACCAGATCACACCTGAAAAGAGCCTTTACCTCCGGATTTCTCCTGATTAAATTGATCTGTTCCACGGACAGCTTCATACGAATCATCGCGCCTGAGATGTAATTCGTGATGCTCTCGATAAGGCCGTAGACCTGGAGGGAAGGTGACCTGTGGATGAAGGAGAGACCCATTGTTATGACTCCCGGTACCAGATCTCACTCACTGACGCATTAAAGGTCACCGCCGCAACGCTGAACTGGTATCACACATTTCCGAACATAATTTTAATGAATGGCGGATATGAGATTTACACAAATCATCAGTAAGAGGATCGGATTCATGAAGGATGGGGAGACGGGATTATCTTTCAGGACGACGAATAGTACTGCAGTACATCGGGTGAACAGCGATGGAAGTCCGGAAATTTAATAAGCAGAGTTTTGTCCTGATAGAGGTTTCGGGCCGTGTGGATACGACAAGCGCACCGGATCTCGAGACGGAGATCAACCGGTTGATCGGAGAGGGCAACCGGAGATTACTCCTGAATATGTCGGATGTCGCGTACATAAGCAGTGGCGGACTCCGCGTGCTCCTTGCAACGGCGAAGAAACTCCGGGGAGACAATGACCGGCTTGGTCTCTGCTCCCCCTCACCTGAGGTGAACAAGATCCTCAAACTCGCAGGTTTCACCTCGATCTTCCCTATTTACGCCCATGAGGATGACGCAGTTGCCGCCTGGAAATGAAATTATCAGTCAGGGAGAATGGCAGGAAGTCCCCGGTCTGGAAAATACTGCTCTTTTTCCCTACATCCGGAAAATTGATACGATCTCCTCCAATTCCTATCTCCTGTTGCAGCGGGATAACCTGATTCTTATCGATCCCGGGGGACTTCCCGAACAGACAGACACGATCTTTTCGGTTATTGATGATACAGGTCGTGACCGTCCGATAACCGCACTTCTCACCCATGTCCATATCGACCACTGCCTCCAGGCGCTGTTTCACCCCGGTTTCCGTGAGAGGGGGGTGGCACTCGGAGTTCAGGCAGAAGGTGCGTCAGCCCTCGAAAGAAAAGATACAAGACTCACTCAGGCAAGGCTGTTTAGCCAGGAACTCTGTGACACGAAGGTTGGGATAAGGCTTCTCGCAGGGGCAGATCACTCGGACACACGGTATTCTTTACATGGATGTGACATTCCGGTGCCTGATGGAAAGGCACTTGAGATGCAATCCCTCACGATCGGGGCCGGAGAACCGATCGGTGTTTACCACACGCCCGGGCATAGTCCTGACAGTATATGTCTGAAGGCAGGTAACATCCTCTTCACGGGAGACCTTCTTTTTGCCGCAAATCCCGGAATTGCAGGGTTATGCGGATGGAGCCAGTCGGACCTTGTCTCATCGGTGAAAAAGATGATTTGGCTCCTTGAGCATGATACGATTACTGTGTGCTGTCCAGGTCATGGCAGGATCCTCCCGGCCGGCCAGGCGCTCGCGATCCTCCGTAAGATGGAGAGGAATGTGGCATCGCTCTCCGGGATTGATGAAATCAGTCCGGAATGGGCCAGGGAAACCGCCCTTTACGCAGATGATCTCATGGCAGAAGTGAGTGAGTTGTTCAGTGTAATCGCGGGGAGGCTGTACGTAGTATCACACATCATGGATGAACTCGAAGAGGCCGGGGAAGCGGAGAGAATCCGCTCCCTTGTCGGCACTGACGTAATCGATGGACTTATCGAGGACTTCACCAGGTTCGTAGAAGAATACAGGGCCGGAAGGAAGGTTGATGTTCACCTGACCCTGAAGGCAGGCCAGATCGTACAGAAACTCGATGACATTTTCGGTCGTGAAGATCTGGGGACGATTCTGGACCCATCGCTTGTCAGAAGGGCCGGTCGATTGCTCACCGACTATATGACGGTCTTCCGGGGGTTCCGGGTCGAGCCGTTAACAGGGGAAGTGGATACCCTGGGGAGTCTCAATACGTGCCTCCAATCAATCAGAGAAAGCCCGTACAGTGAAGAAGACCTCCTCGAACTCTCGGATGATATCGACGCGTATCAAAAAGCCCTTATCTCCCGGCTTGCATTTGTTCCTCTTCTCAAGGGGATCGATCTCGAATTCCAGAGAAGCCCCGCTGTCCCTCCTGCCTGCGCCTGTCTGGAGAGGTTCCCTGACTTTATCCGGACGATCCTTGAGGAGCTTAGCGGAAACGAGGTGACCGGGATTACAATCAAAACGAGGGAACGTGATCGATCAGTCGAACTCAGTATATCAGGCCGTGGGGGAGTACATAGTATATCGGACCAAAAAGAACGTTTTTTAAAAAGGGAGTGCAGATCCTGCGGAGGAACCTTCGTGCTGATAAGGGGGAAAGAACCTACGTTCCTCCTCACCTTTCCGATTGCCACTGGCCAATCTCTCGAGTAATCCATCGATTCTTGAGAATGAGGAAGTATACAAATTTTGAAAAACCGGCAGACCTGCCCCGGAGGGCTATCGTGGGGCAGACTCGGGCATACAAATTATTTAAGTCCCGATCGTCATGTTGATTTATTGGATGGTGGATCTCTTGTTCTAAGTGGACCCGCAAAGTTTGGTCGTTTTATTCACCCTTGGCCTATCTCTCCGGTTCAGACCACACCGTAGGAATGTATGTCCATTAGTGTCGAAGATCCGATCCTCCCTTTCACATGAATATTCAAAACAGCATCCGCATCGCTACATCCCTGCCCCGGAATAAGTATGCGTTTGGTGCTTTCCGAATAGAAAAATAAGGTGCGTTATTCCTCTGCCACGTCCTCCGACTGGCATGACGGGCACATTGGTCTTCTTCCGACGCCCTTGAACCGCTCACCGCACTCTTTGCATCGGTATTCTTTCCCTTTTACGCGATCAGGCGGGATATCAATATCAACCGGTCCACCTACTGTGCACAACAGGTATCACCTCAACTGACAGGATTACGCTGGAACGTGATAATGTTATCGAATTCCGTCATGTTCTGTCCGCAGGAATTATGATTTCCTTTCCCTGGCGGAATTATCCTGTTTCTTTCGAATTCAAGGAGCGCTGCAATCCGGGCTCCCTCATTGTCATACGCGGGAAGTAATGGATGATAATAGTGCAAACCATTATGATTCATCAGATCGAATGACCTGCTATGTCTGAGACTGAGAGGGCAGGACACCTGAATGTCAATATGGGGATCAGAGTTCAAATCCCCATTTTTTACAAGCTTTTGGTGAGCATGCTCTTTATCGCAACACTCCCCATACTTCTTCTCGGGATTGTTACGATGGGAGGGACCAGGAGTATCATATCGAGTATTGGTCTTGAGAACAGTATCCTGATACTGACCCTTGTCACAGTCGGGGTTGTTCTTATGTGGAGCTTCTTTCTGGCCAACCGCATTACCAATCCCATTGTCCGGCTCTCTTCGCTCGCGACCGATATCAGTCGGGGGGATATCCGGAATCCAGACATCCCCATCATGACCAATGACGAGATTGGCGAGCTCGTCACGGCGTTCAATAAAATGGTCAATACTTACAAGATCCTTGACACGCTCGCCAAAGAAGAGACACGGAAATAGGGGCCGGTTCAGGCTGAAAATTTCAACCGGCCCCGATGTCAGGTCTATCCCCGGAAAAAGGGGGAAATCAGGCTGATAATTTTTGAGAACCTTAATTATCCTTATGGGTGAAAGTACAGATCCAGATGTTGAAACAGACGCTCCAGAAATTTTTTATCCTTGACGGCGTCTCTTCCGCCATGATCGTCAGGAAAGATGGCGAGGTTGTCGAGAAGGTTGAGTCGGGAGTGGTGAATGACAAACATGTCGCCGCTGTCGTTGCGTTTGTCATGGCCGAATCCAGAGCAATGGCAACTCAGATCGGGCAGGAAAAACTCTCGATGGTGTTTGTTGAATTCCAGTCCAAGGCCCTTATGTCGGTCCCGATCACGGACGAACTGTATCTTGTCGTAATCGCAAATGCAAATGCGAATATTGCCAAGATCAGTCTTGAACTCAGAAAAAACAGGGACCTAATCCTCTCGATGCTATGATACGGGATCTTCCTGAAGGAGAAAATATCGGGCAGATGCAAGCTCCGCTGCAATGGGTCCTTTCGCATACTGCAAGATTTTATGGCGTGGTGACTCTTACTATCGGCGATGGTGAAGGATTCATCCTGATAGATCTGGGGAAGCCGATCGCGTATGTATTCTGGCACGGAGGGCGGATATTGAAGGGGCATGGTGCACACGACTATTTCCTGGGCCAGCCGCTTCTCGATCTCTCCTTCAGAAGGTATTCTCCTGTCGAATTTGAGGAAGCCCTGGAATTCTGTTATTCAAATGATATTCTTCCCCGCACCGGAAGCAGAACTATTCCGTCCGGGATTGAGGGGGCTGATAAGCAGAAAGATGAAACCGGGATAATTTTTCAGAAGGAGATTATGGAGGATTTCCAGGATCCCGGCGAAGTCGATGTGGAACTGCCTGCAAGTCCCCGAATACCACCTCCCGGAAATCAGGATCTCGAGAATCTCGGCCATGTGCTTCTGGGGCAGGTGATCAGTCTTCCCTATGTTCAAGGCGTTTCAATTTTCTACCATGGTGAGAACGTTCTCTCTTTCGGAGGGGTGCACCTGGAATCACTCGTTATTCTGGCAGAAGACATGCTTCAGACAGCGAAAGAGATCAGTACCGTCGCGGATACCGGTGACTTTGTCCACCTGACACTGCAGACGCCTGACGGGAGTCTGATCATTGCTCCATATTTTGACGAATACCTTTGTATTCTCACGACCCCGGAGGTCAATCTCGGGCAGATAAGAAAGATCCTGCGCGAGATGCATGCAGGGCAGTCGTCGGTTGATAAGGAGAATGAGGAATGATGAAAACGATAATGGTCGTCGATGATAATGCGGCCATCGTTGACATATTCATAACAATGCTTCGTCACAAAGGATATGGAACAATTGCTGCATATTCAGGAGAAGAAGCGATACGTGCGCTCGAGAAAGCAGTCCCGGACCTTATTTTCCTCGACATTCTGATGGAACCGCTCGACGGTTGGGAGACATTAGAGCGTATAAAAGCACATCCGCATGGAAAAAAAATTCCTGTCATGATGCTCACCGCGAAAAATCCGGGTCCTGATGAGGTCCATAAGCACTCTTCTGACATCGATGACTATATCATGAAGCCGATAACCCGGCGACAGCTCTATGAGATCGTTGAGCAGTTCTTCGAAAGGAACGCCTCAATCGAAGATCAGGCCAGAAAAGCTTCAAACGTTGGCTTTGATCCGGCTTTGGTAGACGAATACAGAACCCTGAGCAGGGAGATTGATATCAGGAAACGGCTGTGTCGTCTCCTGGACGCCATCAGTGGCGCTGGTGATCCATCAGGTCCTGTAAGGAAGGATGTTATCGAGGTACTGGAGAAGATGAACGCAGAGATTAAAAAGCGCGAACAGCGCGTAAAAGCCATAAATATGGAATTTGCTGTAGAGGGGGAAACTCTCCAATCGTAAGGGAGTTTTCGTTAACTCATTAATTGATCTACAATCCCGGGAATATCCTCTGTATCTCCGGGTATTTCCACGCGATGCCCCCCCGAAAAATTGTAATCTGCTGATATTATCAAAAGTTTATTGATCTATTGGAACGCCCTACTCGTTGATCCTCCTGTATAACTGCGTGGCGGTTACCAGGAATAAAATGATAAACCCGACAAGTACGATAAGATCGACCGTCCATGGGAATA
>JAJRBP010000143.1 GCA_028679405.1 Methanoregulaceae archaeon
CCCGCTGAATCCCGAACTCGAGGAGTGCCGGAGACTCGGGGCTTTTATCATCGAGGGGGATGCAACAAGGGAATATTTCCTTAAACGGGCGAATATCCTGAAAGCCAGGTACCTCTACTGCGTCGCCGGGGAAGACGACCTCAACGCCCGGATCGCCCTTACCGCAAAAAAAGTGCATGAGACTGGCAACAGCGATACCCTTACCTGTTTTCTGCACATCGTGGACCCGCGACTGACCAACCTCCTGAAAATCGGGCAGATGACCGCAGGTTCCAATTCGAATGTGGAGTTCGAGTTCATCAATATCTATCAGAATGCAGGCAGGTGTCTCATCGATACCCTGCCGTTCTACAAGGATGATATTTCTCCTCCGGCCCACCGGGTCCACCTCCTTATCCTCCACCTCGGGAGGATGGGGGAGACAATGCTCGTCCATGCCGTGCAAAAGTGGAGAGAGCATCACTATCTTGAAAAGACAGGAAACAGGATCAAAATCTCGTTCATCGACCCCGATGCTGAGAGAAAATTCCGGATCCTGCAGACCCGCTACCCGGCACTCGAGCACTACTGCGAGCTTATCCCTCTTCAGATGGAACTGGAATCCGCCGAATTCCTTGCCGGAACTTATCTGCTCGACAACTCGCACCGCTGCGATGCGACGTACATCTTTATCTGTTCCGAAAACTCGTCGGTGGGATTTTCCGCGGCGATGACCCTTTCCGACCTCCTGAACCGGATCAGGGACCGCTGCCCGCATGTCCTAGGGGATTACCAGGTCCCTGTCTGGATCCGGACAATGGACGAAAGAGGGTTTTCTGAACTCTTCAACGATCTTGCCACAAAGAGCCCGGAGTACCGGAATATCAGGGTTTTTCCCCTGGTTTCCTGCTCCTGCTGCGTCGACTCGATCCTCTTCGGGGCGGCCGAACAGCTCGCCCGTGCAATCCATGAAAGGTACCTTGAGAACCGGTACCGGGGAGGCGAACAACCAGGTTCACGACCGGCGCTGCAGCCATGGGCGTCTCTCCCGGAGGAGATGAAAAAGAAAAACCGCAGGCAGGCCGGGTCGATATTCTCCTGTCTTATCAGGGAGGGGTTCGCCATCGTCATGCATACTGATTGGGACGAACCGGTCTTCGAGTTCAGCGATGGAGGGGCCGACGATGAGATTGACCGGCTGGCCCGACTTGAACATGAGAACTGGTCAAGGTCCGAGCAGAAATCCGGTCCCAAAAAGGAGCCGCACCGATGCCTCCGCGACTGGAATGATCCGGAGTTACCAAGAGAGTGCAGGGAAAGGACGCGGGAGGCGATTCGGACCTGGCCAGAACTCCTCGCGATGATCGACATGAAAATTATCAGGCTGCATAAAATCTAGGTTTTTGTTGTAATTTTTTCAAAAGGAGGTATCCTGTCCGGTGACGCTCGAACCTCACGCAGGTATATCCGTGAGTTCTCTTCTGTTGCCGGAAAGTTTTTCACTCTCACTGGATGCGCGTGGAGCACCGTTCCTCATGGCATAAAACGTGAGCGGTATAATGAATCCAGCTGTTTTTTTTAGGAAAACGGCGAGTGTGATGTAAGAATTATCCCATTCCTGCTCGGAGAGAGAAAATGGCAGACAGTCTGTTGGAGGTCATCAGCGCACTCGGCACCCTTATCAGGATGGGATTTCTTCCGATCTACTCAGAACTGACGGTAACCGATCAGATCAGCTATTTGAAAATCCTGGCGGCAGCATTTGCCGGCTCGGGCTCAGCTGGCGTCATCGTGGTCTACTTCCGGGATAAAATCCGGCAGATCCCACTCCTCTTCTGCAGGGACCACGTGATCATATGCGGACTGGATGAGATAACTGAATCGCTCGTGCGGCAATTCAAGGAAAAGAAGATAAAAACAATCGTGATCGGAGCTGAAAAAGACCCGACTACATGGGAAAACATTAGGAGATACAGCACGGTCCTCCTGCCCGGTGATCCGAAAGAGCCGGCCATCCTCTCTTTCGCCCGGGTGAAGAGGGCCCGGGCTGTGCTTGCGTTAACCGAATCCGACGGCCTTAATGCAGAAATCGCTCTTTCAGCACTGAAAATTCTCGAGGAAAGAACCGGAAAGCCGCTCACCTGCATCCTCCAGGTAAGCAATCCGGGCCTGTGGAGGATCATCCGCGAACAGGCACTCCTGCCGGTGAAGAGCAGGCCCGTCCGGATTGATTTTTACAATGGCCCCGCACTCGGTGCACGTGTTCTCCTCGGGAGTTATTTCACGCCACGTATCCCTGAATGGGGTAGGAATTCCTCCCTCCTGATCGTCGTCGGAGCTGGGCGGCTCGGGGAGAGCATTATCACCCGGGCTTCCAGGGAATGGTTCGAGAAAGGTCAGGAATCGACGGTCCTGCAGGTGGTCCTCGTAGACAAACGTGCAGAAACCATCAGGGACCGGCTACTCGCGACATATCCCCACCTGCGAAGTGCCGTGAACATCACCCCTGTATGCATAGACGTCCAGGCTGCTCAATTCCAGAATGCTGCCTTTCTTAAAGAACGTGAATCGTTCTCCCAGGCATTGGTTTTTGTCTGTCTCAACGATGATACCGCAGGCCTGACTGCCGCACTGACCCTCTCCCACCACCTGGCCGGGAAAATTGCACAGATCCATGTCAGGATGGACCACAATCCAGGGCTGTCCCGGCTGGTGGAGGAGGAAGGGACAGGAGAAATTCAGATACATCCCTTCAGCAGTCTCTCGATTGCATCCGGGTGCGACCTTGTCCTCGGAGGGATTCGGGAGATCCTGGCGAGGGCCATCCATGACCATTACCTGGTCACCATGTCATTATACGAACAGCCTCCGGCCGATCCCGCCCTCGTCCCCTGGGAGAACCTTCCCGGCCGGCTCAAGGAATCCAACCGGCGCCAGGCGGAGAACATCATGGAGAAACTGCGGGCGATTGGGTGTGATATTATCCCGATGACAGACTGGACTGCGGCCGGTTTCTCTTTCTCTTCCCAGGAGGTTGAATACCTCGCCGAGATGGAGCACGTGCGCTGGATGGAAGATATGAAAGGGCAGGGATTCTCCCCGGGGACCCAGAAAGATGCGTCCACAAAGACACATCCTTCGATGGTAGCGTATCATGAGCTTCCTGAAAGCGAGAAGGAGAAGGACCGCGAAGCCGTACGGATGATCCCTCATTACCTTGCGCTCATCGATTTCCAGATATATCGCCCCGGGCGGGAAGTACCACTCAGGGAGCCGCAGGCATCCTGATGCAGGGCCGGTCTTCCCTTACCGATCACCGGATGGTGGCGACGGGTTCTGCCCTGACCCATTCCTGGTGCGGAGGAGTATCTCGACCGTCTCGGCGAGGTGAGTGAGATGCCGGTCAAGCGGAGGGGTCAGCGCATCGAGCCAGTGCGGAATCCCGATCAGGTACTCCATGTCTTTTGACGGCTGGATATCCTCGATCCTGAACGGGAGGATGACCACCCCCTTCGATACCGCATGGGTCAGCTCCCTGACGACGTGGTTCGAAGAGTTCGAGTTTGAGGAGAAGACGAGGACCATGACCCTGCTCCCGTCGATCGCCTCTACGATAGCCCTGGGATAGTTCGAACCGGGCAGGACGTCCCGCGGAGCGATCCAACAGCGTATTCCCCTTGATTCCAGATAGGCGCAGGTGGCATCGGCGACTGCCTTGTCTTTTGACGAATAACTGACAAAGACATCATGATGAGTTCCCATCCCTTCGCCCCCCGCTTCCGTGCGATCACGGCCCGCCAGCGAAGGTGAAGGAAGGACGACCCCGGCCTTCCCGGCCTGTACAGGACCCTTCTTTCTGCGGTAATAGAAATACCCGATCCCTGCAGAGGCGACGACGATCATCCCGATCAGGAGGGGGATGCCCTGGTAAGGCCGGCGGGTCTCGGAAGCGGCCTGGGCCGGACTTGCGTTCCCGCCGAGGTAGCTTCTGAGCGCTGACTCGGCGGCGTACTTCCCCTGAAGCATCTCTGCGTTCCCGGGAGCCACGATGAGGCCGCGGTTATAAGCCTCAATAGCCTCCTGGTTCCTGCCGAGATGTGAAAGCGTATCGCCCTTGTATCTCCATGCGATGTCGCTTCGCTGGTCGAGGTCGGTTGCATGTTCGAACGCGTCGAGGGCGGCCTGGTAGTTTCCTCCCGAGTAGTAGTCGAGTCCCATGCAGAGCCAGGCATCGAAATCGTCCGGGGAGAGCTCGATGACCTTCTGGTAGACGGGGATTGATTCGTTCAGCCGCCCTAATGCAGAGAGCGTGAGTCCTTTCTGCAGCCAGGACGAAGAGTCCCCGGGGTTGACCGCGATTGCCCGGTTGAAAGCGTCGAGGGCGTCGGCATCCTTTCCCTGCCTGGAGTACACGTAACCGAGACCCTTGAGTGCGACAGTGTTGTCGGGCTCGATGGTGAGTGCATGCCGGTAGGCGTCTGCCGCATCAGTCATCCGGTTGGCCTGTACATACACGTACGCGAGAGAGATCCAGGCGTTCAGGTACCCCGGGTCGAGAGAGACGGCGTTCTGGAACGCATCAATAGCGGAGGAGTAATCACCTTTATCCACGAATTCTGTGCCCCGGCCAAACCAGGTCTGCGAATCGGTGGCGCATGCCTGTCCGAGGATCAGGCAAAGAAGGAGCGCGACGCAGAGAACTGTTCTGGGTTCCGGAGACATATATTTTGATCAGATAAACTGTGTCGGTTCAGCAGTATTAAATCCTGTGAAACAGGGGATAGCCATTGTCTCAGGAAAAGACCAGGAATCCCCTGAAGAGTGGAGGGATCGAACCCTCATAGTGACCGGAATCCCCGCGAAGGCGATCACCCTGCCCGGGAGCGGTTGTACGCGTCCCTGGCCGCGGCCTCGTTCTCCACCATGAGGTACAGGACCCCGATTTTCTCCCAGACATCGGCATCCCCTGGTTGTATTGTGAGCGTCTCATTGAAGGCTGCGATTGCTTCGCGATACCTCCCGAGGTCCCGGAGGACGATGCCGTAGTTGTACCAGGTATCCGGGTTTCCTGAATCCAGATCGAGGCTCCGGCGGTAGTTCGCCTCCGCGGACACGTATTCCCCTTTCCGGAGCTGCGAGTCGGCGAACTTCTTCCAGTAGAGGGCGGATCCCTCCCGGAAGACCTCGATATAGACTTTTGCCGAGATGAAGTCCTCGGTATAGCTCGAGGGATACCCCCCGATGCTCGTGAACTCGTAGGAGAACCGGGGGTCGATGACGACATAATACTTCGAGACCTCCGGGATCCGGACGAATGCCTCGGTCTCGAGCGAGAGGTCCTCGTGGAAGATCTCACCGTTCCCTGGGGATATATCGCCGTACTTGTACCCCCGGTGCACCGCCTCCACCGTCCTGTTCTGGATATTCGCCGAGACCGGGTCGGTCCGGTAGAATGACTCCATACCCTCTTCGTCCAGGACAAGGATGTTGACCGGTCGCGGCGTGCTCACCGAGAGGTGGAGTGAGTCGCCCGGAGACAGTG
>JAJRBP010000067.1 GCA_028679405.1 Methanoregulaceae archaeon
GAAAACCGCCAGACCGGGACTCGATTCGGTCCAAAGGGAATGAATTTAGCCTTTTCAGATCCCTGAGGGCCTCTGACGGATAATGGATCGTCTCTTCCGGCCGGAGAAGATCCTCTCACGAACGGGAATCGGATGGATTCGCGATGCCGAAGGATAAATGATATGAACTGCATACAGGAAACAGGAGATCATCATACTTTCCCGGGGATTCTCGTCTCATGAATTCTGAACAAATTGCAGTTACGTGTTCACACCTCCGGTTGATGACAACCCGGGGTGAGCTTGGCCAGGCAATCGCAGCCATTATCCTGCCATACTCTCCTCGGGACCTCGAATTAATGCGATGGAACTTCTCCGAAGCAGTCCGGGAGATCCACCCGGAGTTGCGAAAAATTCTGGAAGAGAGTATAACCGGCCATCTTTTCGGGACGTACCAGGCCCTCCGGGTCATGAACCAGAAGGGGAGTTTTTCATCGATGGAAGAACCCCTGGCGACGGGAACGGGTGATTTCTGGAAGATGGTCCAGGCTCAGTGCAGGGCGGGGAATGGTGTCCGGCTCCGGTTCCTCAAATTCCTCCTCGCCGGTTTCTGTATGTTCGTTCAGAAGCTCCCGGGACATCCGATCGGCATGCCGTTCCCAGGCGGGGACAAGGTCGCAGTCATCGACGGGGTCTACTACTGCCCGGTCAGGGAGAAGGCCAATGATGTCGATGCCGCCCTCTGCCCGTTCTGCCCCGCCCTCCAGACACCGGAGATCGGGTACCTCAACCCGCCGGTAAACGGGAGCAGGAACAGGAAGCAGGAGTTCATCCGCAACTGCTATGACCATCACCATTTCAACGGGTAAGGCGTCCGTGGTATGTACCGTATTCAACAGGCCGGTTAACACCAATCTTTCCGGATAGAGGGGTAACCGGAGCCGGGTAGGGATAAACACCGGCCTCACTCTCTAAAAAGACAGGTTGGAGATCGTTGTCTAACAGATCCACCATATCATGTTCACAGTGTTAACATTAGGGCCAGACATGCCCCCCTCCTCTTTTTACAGCTTTAACGCGCATAAAATGCAAATCGCGATATCAAACACAGCCCAATTCTCACTGGACGGACAGGGTGAAAATGAAGTGTGTCGGGGTGTCCCGGACTTTTTTATCTCGCTTCGGCATCTGCTTCCCAGAGCCCGAACATGTTACCCTCCGTGTCCATGCAGTTGGCAAGGAAACCCATCCCGGGCACTGCCATCTTTTCCGTGAGGACGCTTCCACCGAGGCTTTTCACATTTTTCATCGCAGCGTCAATAGAGGGTACCCCGAAATAACTCATGATACGCTGCGAGGGGTCCATCCGCTTTCCCATACCGCCTCCGACCCCCGGTGTTCCATCCAGGTTCGTCGTGGTAAAAAGGTCGTACTGCATCTCAGGGAAGGATTCGAATTTCCATCCGAACAGCGCGGAATAGAATTTCTTCGCTCTCCCGGTATCTTCAGCGGGCACGTCAAAATGAACAATCGTTGGCATCAACAGTCACCACCCCTACTACGGGTGAAGGGGGCAATAACAATTTCCCTCATACCAGGAAAAGCGTACAGGTTTATGATAATACACCGTATGAAACGGTAATTGGATGAGAGAGTCTGGAACACCGGAGGTAGCTTGAACGTAACCGTACCTCTATGGGGTGAGGATAAAGGTTTTTAGATATTGTGCATACATTCCCGCAAGTGTTACACCCCATTAATGACATTCGAAGAGAACTGATATTAAAAAATGAACGTTTCTGAAATTCTCATCCTGCGCCTTCACAACACAGGTTTACTGCATTCTCCGTTCAGCAGTGCAGCTGATGCGGTGACCCATCTGGGTGCTGTCCAGGCCCAGGATTTCGCTGCAGCAAAATGGGCGCTCGGGCTCCGGATAAAAGATTCGACCGATAAAGACATTGAAAAAGCCTATAATGAAGGGAAAATCCTGCGCACGCATGTGATGCGTCCTACATGGCATTTTGTCCTGCCGGAGGATATCCGCTGGATGCTTTCATTGACCGCACCGCGGTTGAAAGCACTCCTTGCGAATTACAACCGGAAAATCGGGCTCGATGACGATTTGTTTGCCAGAAGTAATGACGTAATCGTCCAAGCACTGGGTAGTCACACCGTTCTCACCCGGCAGGAACTGAAAGCGACACTCACAGACACCGGCTTTGAGACCGGCGTTCAGCGCCTGGCTCATATTATTACACGGGCGGAGTTGGACCAGTTGATATGCAGTGGACCAAGACGTGGGAAACAATTTACGTATGCTCTTCTGGACGAACGCGCGCCGGAAGAACCAATGATAAGCCGGGAACAGGCTCTCAGAAAGCTTGCTCTTACATATTTCACCGGTCACGGACCTGCCCAGTTGACTGACTTTTCCTGGTGGTCGGGACTTACCACGAAAGACGCGAGAGAAGCCCTCGATTCGATCAAATCAAGCATATCTCAGGTGACCCTGGATGGAAGGACCTACTGGTTCACCCCTCCCGCAAAAGTGATCCGACCGGATGTTCCGGCCGCATTGTTGCTGTCGATTTATGATGAATACACGATCGCTTATAAGGATCGGCGCGATATTAGTCAAGCAAGGGCTATTGAGAGAATGATTTCCAGGGGGAATGCTCTGACCGCGGTCATCGTGTTGAACGGCAGGGTTACAGGGACATGGATGAAGAAACGGAAGAAAAATTCGATTGAAATCAGGCTGAACCCATTCCGGAAGCTCGACAAAGATGAACGGGAGGCACTGGAATCAGAGGTCGCCCGATACGGGAAGTTTATCGGGATCCCAGCAGTCCCGGTGACAGAATGAGGAAACACTACGTCGCCTTCCTTCGAGGCATCAACAGCGGACGGAATCCCCCGGTAAATATGGCGGTTTTGCGAAAGATCTTTGAAGATCTTGGTTTCGGGAATGTCAGCACGATCCTTTCCAGCGGGAATGTTCTTTTTGAAACGGATTCCACCGATGAGAAAACGCTGGAACAACAGGTAGAAAACGTGCTTCCTGCAACGATTGGGTTTCAGAGCATCGTCATTATCAGAACGACTGATGACATCCGGCACCTCGTTTCTTTGAAACCGTTTGCATATATCCCATCAGATCCTGACAAGAAAACATATGCCACATTCCTAAAAGGGAGTACTGAAACAAGTCATATATTTCCGATGAAAGGAAAAGGCTACACGATTCTTGGAATTGTTAACGGTGCCGTGTGTAGTGTTGTCGATTTGAAAGAAGCAAAAACCCCCGACCTGATGCAGGTGCTTGACAGGGAATTCGGGAAGGGGAATTCCACCCGGAACTGGAATACCATTGAAAGGATAGTAAAAATTCCAGGGTAAATGTCCTCATCCGGTTCTTCGAGGTTTCGTGGACCAATCTCCTTACGGGAAAGGTATTTATAGGCAGGGGATAAGAAACCCGGAAAAATAAAGGGGATGTAACATGGCAAAAACGACCCTGATGAAAGAAATCACCGATTTAATGATCACACGCACTTTCACCTCACCACGTGAACTCGTCTGGAAGGTATGGACGGAACCTGAATATGTTAAACGCTGGTGGGGGCCGGAAGGTTTTACGTCGCCATTCGTCCGGATCGACTTTCGCGTGGGTGGTAAGTATCTCTATTGCATGCGTTCACCCGAAGGGCAGGATTACTGGTCCACGGGCGTTTATCAGGAGATCATACCGGGAAAGAAGATAGTCGCCACGGACAACTTTGCGGATGAAAAGGGAAACGTCGTCCCGGCTTCGCACTACGGGATGAGCGGAGACTGGTCCCGGGATCTTACGGTGACGGTGACATTTGAAGAACGGGACGGCTGGACTACGTTAACATTGCTGCACTCTGGTATCCCTGCAGGCGGGATTCGGGATCTGACAAAGGCCGGCTGGAATGAGTCCTTCGACAAGCTTGCATCCGTGCTGGATAATGAGATGTTAACCACGACAAAGACTCTTCTCATCGCCGAACCAGGGAAACAGGAGGTTTCCATCATGCGCATCTTCGATGCACCGCGGGAAGGGGTGTGGAAGGCCTACACGGATCCGAAGCTGATAGCGCAGTGGTGGGGACCGGGGATCTATTCGACCATTGTCGACAGGATGGACGTGAAAGTGGGGGGTATCTGGCGCTTCGTCAACCGTGATTCCGAGGGGAACGAGTTTGCGTTTCACGGCGTGTATCACGAGGTCTCGAAGCCATCGAGGCTCGTCTACACGTTCGAATGGGAAGGCATGCCAGGGCATGTACTGCTGGGAATCGTGACATTCGAAGAGATGGATGACAAAACGAAACTGATGGAGAAATCGGTCTTCGAGTCGGTTGCGGACCGGGACGGAATGTTTAAATCGGGGATGTCAGAAGGAGCCGCCGAGACCATGGACCGCCTCGCAGAGATTGTGGAAAAGAAACGATCAAAGAAAGGAACCGATATGTAAGAACCCGGAAAAAGGATGGTTAAACACGGGGGAAAGGGACTTTGAAAAAAGAAGGAGAGGACCTGATCACCACCCGCATCTTCGATGCCCCGGTCGGACAGGTATGGAAGGCATGGACGGAGCCTGATCTGGTGAAGCGCTGGTGGGGACCGGGACATTTCACGGCGACCCTGATCCGGATCGATCTCCGGGTGGGAGGCACCTACCTCTGGTGCATGCGTTCGCCCGAAGGGCAGGACTACTGCAACGCCGGCGTCTACCGCGAGATCGTCCCGATGACCCAGATCGTCTATACCCAGCATTTCGCCGATGATCGCGGCAATCGTGTTCCTGCTTCGCAGTTCGGATTGCCCGGGGACTGGCCTCCCGAGATCCTGGTGACGGCGACCTTCGGGGAGCTGGGGGGAAAGACAGAACTTACGATGCGGGAAGCCGGCATCCCGGACGTGATGATGGAACTCGCAGCCGCCGGTACGAAGGAGACCCTCGAAAAACTCGCCCATGTGCTGGAGACGTTTGCGAAATCCGGAGGAAAAGAGTCCATGACCGTCGATGAGTTCGTAAAGACGAGGGTCCTGCCTGATCTGCAGCCGGTTGTGACGATGTTGCGGGAACTGATGCACGAGACAGCCCCTGACGCGATCGAAGGTATACGGTATGGCATACCGACGTATAAGGGCAGGCGCATTTTCGTCTTCATAAGCCCGACAAAGAAGGACATCACGTTTGCCTTTTCCCGCGGTTCGGAGTTCGAAGACCGGTACGGTTTGTTAAAAGGAAGGGGAAAGGTATCAAAACACGTCAAGATCAAAAACCTCCAGGGTGTGAACAAGGATGCACTCCGCTATTATATCCGGCAGGCCCGGGAACTGGACGCGGGATAAACCGATCATCACAGAAAAGGAATAAGCCGGTAATGGACATCCCGCGTATACTCCCGGTAGCCTTCCAGGTCCCGGATCAGCATCTCATCTTCTCCGAGTATCCGCGCCATGAGGAGAATGGTTCAGGGCAAGACCCGCGACCAATCCAGAGATCGAGCCGAGGAACAGGAGCGCCCCGAGGAACATCAGGTTTTCCCCCGAGGTACATGGGATGCCTGACTAAAACCGTAAACCCCTAATTGAAACTACCCGCTGCTTCCGATCCTCCTGTATCCTGACCAGAGGGGGCAGGAATGGATTGTCGGTAAATGACCGGAAGAACAGGAAAAAGGATCCCGCCAGCCCGGCTCCCCCAAGGACCCCCGGGGTCCCTGCATACGAAATACCGAATGCCCTGACGTATGAAATACCGGACGTCCTTGCATACGAGGTCCCGCGTATCCTGACCGGTAACGTCCCGTATGCCCCGGTCTATAACCCCGCTGACATCCTGACCATTGAAATCCAGGAGGTCCTGCCGGGTGATTCACCACATATCGTGACGAATGATGAATCCGGCATCATCCCTGGTGTTGGACCCGGTGCCATGACCAGCGGGGAGCCCGATATCCGGATGAACGGCGCACCGGGTGCCATGAATGGTGGTGGCGGACCCGGGTTCATGCCGGGTGGCCGGGCGCCGCTGGTATAACCCTCTGGCAAGCCCTTCTTTTTATATCCCGGCCTCGTTCAATCCACTGAGGAACCAGTATGTCCGTTCGCATTCTTGTTGCGTATGTATCACCGAAAGGATCGACCGCGGAGATCGCACAGGCCATCGGGAAAGAACTGCAGTCGGCGGGGTACAGCGTCGATATCGTTGAACTGAAGTCGGTGTCATCGCTCGGAGGTTATCACGCGGTCGTCATCGGGGGACCGTTCTACATGGGGAAGGTCGTGGGAGATGTCGGGAAGTTCGTGGGAAGATACCGCGACACCCTGTCCAAGATACCGATCGCTGCATTTGCCGTGGGTGTGGCCCCGGTGGGTACTAAAACCGGGGAGACAGACAAGGCGAAGAAGATCTTCCACGACACGCTCGCACCCCTCGAACCGGTCGCAGAGACGATCTTTGCCGGCAGGATCGACCTGGAGAAGCTCAATTTCATCCAGAAACGGATGGTCGGGATGGTAAAGGCCCCGGTCGGGGACTTCCGCGACTGGGATGCGATCGGGAAGTGGGCGAGGGAACTGCCCGGGAAGTTCGGCGTGTAAGCGGATAACTGCAAACTCTTCGGAAAAAAGGAAAGCGGATGACTGAAAAGTCGTGGGGGAACTTGCAGAACTCCCGCGGCATCGTATCAATGGTGAAAATGGGGATTTGGCCCCCTTACCCCTCTGATCCGTGAGCACTGTTCAGAGATTCTGCACGGGGACAGAACGGTTTCCCGTCTCGAGCGCAAATGTACGGGGCAGGTCGATGCCCAGCGCCTCACGAAGGACCTCTTCGACGGTCTCCACGGTCACGAACGTGAGTTCGCCCCGGACATCTTCGGGCACGTCCTGCAGGTCGCGTTCATTCTCCTTCGGCAGGATGACCTTTTGTATTCCCGCCCGGTGTGCAGCAAGGACTTTCTCCTTAATCCCGCCGACCGGCAGTACCCCACCGCTCAGGGTGATCTCCCCGGTCATCGCGAGGTGCGGGTCGGCGACCTTCCCGGTAATCAGGGATGCGAGCGCCGTGAAGAGGGTAACCCCCGCCGATGGTCCGTCCTTCGGGGTCGCCCCCGACGGTACGTGGATGTGCACATCGCTCTTTATGAAGTCAAACCCGCTCTCCGCGTGAGCGAGCCGTGACCGGATGAGAGAGAGCGATATCGTCGCCGACTCCTTCATGACGTCCCCGAGCTGGCCGGTAAGGGTGAGCTTGCCGGTCCCGGGCATGAATGTCCCCTCGATGAAGAGGATCTCCCCGCCGACCGGGGTCCATGCGAGGCCGGTCACGACGCCGGGGACGGGATCTTTTCGCGCCACCTCATGCCGGACAGGCTCCTTCCCGAGGATCCCAGCGAGCATATCCACATTCACCACGACAGGGAGCTCCGCTTTCCCGGAGACGATCTTCTCGGAGACGTACCGTGCGGTCTTCGCGAGCTGTTTCTTCAGCCACCGGACGCCTGCCTCGCGGGTATAGGTATCGATGATCACTTTCATCGCTTCGTCTTCGATCCGGAGCTGGTCCGCATCAAGGCCATGTTCTTTCAAGATCTCGGGCAGCAGGTGATCTTTTGCGATCGCAAACTTCTCGTTCTTCGTGTAGCCTGAGATCTCGATCAGCTCCATCCGGTCAAGGAGCGGTGCCGGGATCGTCGCGAGGGAGTTTGCAGTCGCGATAAAGAGCACGTCTGAGAGGTCGTACGGGACTTCCAGGTAGTGGTCGGAGAACGTGCTGTTCTGTTCGGGGTCGAGGACTTCCAGAAGGGCGCTCGCCGGGTCTCCCGCGTACGACACCGCCAGCTTGTCGACCTCGTCAAGGATGAAGACCGGATTCTTCGTGCCGGCTCTTTTTATCCCCTGGATGATCCTCCCGGGCAGGGCCCCGACATAGGTCCTCCGGTGCCCGCGGATCTCGGCCTCGTCCCGGACTCCGCCGAGGCTGATCCGTACGTACTCGCGCCCGAGGGCTTCCGCGATACTCCTCCCGAGGCTCGTCTTGCCGGTGCCGGGCGGGCCTGCGAAGAGGAGGATCGAGCCCTGTTTCTCCTGTTTCAGTTTCATCACCGCGAGGTGCTGGACGATCCGCTCCTTCACCTTCTCCAGACCATTGTGATGGCTGTCGAGGACTTTCCGCGCCGTTTCGATATCGATGCTCTTCTTCTCTTCCGTAACCCAGGGGAGGTCGAGCAGGAGGTCGAGGTAGTTCCGGATCATGCCGCTCTCGTGGTTGTGGGGGCCCCCGGTCTCGAGTTTCCGTACCTCGGCGAGTGCCTTCTTTTTCACGTCATCCGGCATCTTCGACTGCCCGACCCGCTCCCGGTACCCGTCGTCCGCGGGGATGCCTTCGCTCTCGTTCAGCTCCTCCTGGATCACCCGGAGCTGTTCCCGGAGCATCGCCTCACGGTTCGACTTCCCCACCCGGTCCGAGACTTTCTGAACCACCTCGATCCGGATGTTGATCTCCTCCCGGGCCTTGACGAGCAGCTCGAGGAACGTGATGTACCGCTGCCGGACCGAGTCCATCTCGAGGAGCGTCTGCTTTTCGGCTAGGTCCGCCGGCAGGAAGGGCATGACGAACCCCATGATCGTGTCGACCGATTCCATCCCCTCGAGTTGTTTGGTGAACTGTTCGGAGCCCGGGAAATGGCTGCCGATCTCATGGACGGTGGTCTTGACATCCGCCAGGATCCGGGCTTTTTGGTCTTCCTCAAGGTCCTGCACGTCGGGAACCTGCTCGTACGTGGCATAGAACCGCCCGTCCTTTTCGGACAGGGAGATCGCCTTCACCCGGTGGACGACCCGTACCCAGCCCAGGTACCCGTCGTCGGCAGGCTGCATTCGTATGATCCGGAAGAGGTTCCCGGTCCTGTAAAGCGATTCTTTCGTCAGCTCCGAAGGGCTCGTACCGCTCTTCACCGTGAACCCGACGGCATACGAAGTCCCGCCATACCTCATCTGTGTCAGCATGAGGTCTCCGGTGGCCCGGTCGACCTTGAATTTTGTCTGGGTGTCGGGGAAGACGACGATCTCGAAGAGTGGAATGACGATGGATTCCGGTAATTTTTCAATTGTTCCTGATTGCATCTGTTGCCTCAATAATTTCGTGCGAAGGTGTGAAACGAATCTGTCCAGCAAAGAATTTACCTGAGCTTTTTCAGCAGCCCGATCAGGAGTTCCTGCTCGCGTTCGTCGAGGGTTTCTGTCATCCGTTCGATCACCCGGCGCAGGGCGTCGTGTTCGGCCTGTGCGATCCGCTGCCCCTTCTCGGTCAGGCGGATGTACATGACCCTCCTGTCATCTGCACAGGGTTCGCGGTACACGCATTCCATCCGGACAAATTTGTTGACCATCTCGGTGATCGTGGGTTTTGAGTTCCGGGTGATCCCGGCCAGCCTGCTGAACGTGACTTCACCCTGT
Source organism: Methanoregulaceae archaeon (assembly GCA_028679405.1). Lineage (GTDB taxonomy): Archaea > Halobacteriota > Methanomicrobia > Methanomicrobiales > Methanospirillaceae > JAJRBP01. The sequence continues at coordinate 9,481 of JAJRBP010000067.1, forward strand.
TCGTCGATGGTTTTCAGATAGGCGATCTGCTTCACCGTCATATCCGATAACCCGCATTCGGAAAGGATCCGTGAGGAACATTCGTTCTTCACCCGGAGAAGGTTCTCTAGTGCTTCGAACAGATGCTCCTCCCGTTCTCTCATTCGGCGATCCCTGTTAGTTAGGTTTTACCTAATAATAAGAGTGAGGATAGTGGCAGAGGGACCCGCAGCACGGAGGATTCCCATCGGGTGTTATTTTACCCGGGAACGGCAGGGTCTGAAATACCGGTGAAACAAGTCCGAATTCCTGCTTTGAATTGAGTTAGTAAGATTTGGTCACCCCTCCGGGACCAGGGAGGGTCCATTTGATCCAAATGCTGCCCGAATTGGTCCTGGATCGCAGGAAAATCCCGATTTATTCTAATATGCGTCATTTCAGACAAAATAAAAGAGAATAACTGTTTGCCATCGCGCTATGGCCGGACACATCAGGGGCGATGATATGATCTATCAGACCTGAATAGTGTGCCCAGTCATTGGGCATAGGATCCGCATAAAATGGGTTATTTTGGTTCTATATTGACATCCATAGGCGAAACCGGGCAATGTACTATTCGGGAACGATCACATATTCTTGAATGGACTAAGTTTCCGGAATGAGATATTGCCATTATCCAGTTTGAAAGCAATCTCACACCTTCACCCCACCCACCCCATCTTATATCACACCCCGACTAACCGTAGTATAAGATGCATCTCATCCACATCGCCGATACCCATCTCGGTCTTTCGCAGTTCAACCGGCTCGACCCGGAATCCGGGATGAACCTCCGCGAGATGCAGATCTATGACAATTTCCTGTCGGCAATAGATGCAATTATCAAAGCAAAACCCGATGTGCTCATCCATGCAGGAGACCTCTTTGACCAGGTGAAGCCGAAGAACCGTGCATTTGAAACGGCCATGAAGGCGCTCGAACGACTCCATGAAGCAGGGATTCCATTGGTGGTCATCGCGGGAAACCACAGCATGGTGAAGACCCGGTACGCAACATCCCCCTTTGCAGTGCTGGTTTACCATCCCGGAGAGATCACCGCAGCATACAAATTCCGGTACGAGAACGTGGAGATCGGGGACACGATCTTTCACCTGATCCCGAACATGCTCCGCCCCGAGGATTACCGGGCTGCCTATGACCTGGTTGAGCTCTCGAAAAGCCATCATAACGTGCTGGTGACCCACGGGCTTGCGACCTCAATCAAGGACAAGCGACTCGCAACGGTGGCAGAGCATGAACTGGACAATACTATCCTCTCTGAAGGGTTTGACTATATCGCACTCGGTCATTACCACCGGCAGTCCCAGATCACCGACAACGCCTGGTACTCGGGGTCGCTCGAATACCTCACCTATGGTGAGATCTCTGATACCAAGGGCGGACTCCTCGTCGGCCTGGACCATATGACAGAGGATGAATACGGGCGCAATCGTGTGAGTGTCCGCTCCCTCGCGCTTCCCCGGACACCGATGGTCGACCTTGGGACGATCTCCTGCGAAGGTGTGCACCCGGGCGATATTACTGCGGAGATCATCTCCCGGGTCGCACAGAAGAACGTGCCGTTCCAGGCGATGGCACAGGTGACGCTCGACGGCATCTCCCGGGAGCACGGGAAGGGTATCGACATGCGGGAGCTCGCCTGCGTGCGGGAACAGCTCCTCGACCTGAAGATCCGGCCCCTCTCAAAGGAACAGGGCGGCGAGGCCGTCCCGCTCCAGCAGGACGTGCGGGCGATTGATTACCTGCAGGAGTTCTCCTCGTTCCTCGGAAAACAGCAGCTCAGTGCGAAACAGAAGGAGTACGTCGCTTCGTGCGGCCTCGAGGTCCTGCGGACGGTCATGGACCAGCACCGGGAGGCCGGGGAATGATCGACGAGCGGAGAGCCGGGGGAAATGCCGGTATCTTCAACATGATCACTGACCTGGTTGTCCATCAAAATTCGGGAGTCTGCCCATGATCATCGACCGGATCGTCCTGAAAAATTTCAAGCGGTTCCGCGAGCAGGAGATCCGGTTCAAAGACGGGATCACGGGAATCCTCGGCAACAACGGCACCGGGAAGAGCAGCATCGTGGAGGCGATCTTCTTTGCCCTCTATGGGGTGCAGGCTACCGGGATCTCTTCGGATTATATCGTCTCCTCGTTTGCATCCCCGAAGGAAAAGTGCGAGGTGCGGCTGGACTTCCGGGTCGGCGGGGACTCCTATACGGTCATCCGCACATTCCGGAAAACGAAGTCTGCGAGCCTGCACGAAGCAAGGTTAAATAAGGGCGTGAAATTATTGGCAGACGGGGTGAGCCAGGTCGAGACCGAGGTCCGGCGGGTACTCGGGATGGGCCCGGTGGACTTCCGCAACACGGTGTATGCAGCCCAGAAAGACCTCCTGACACTTCTTGAGAATACACCGGGCAAACGGAAGGAATGGTTCCTCCGAGCGCTCGGCATCGATTACCTGAAGACCGAGAGCGACCGGCTCTTAAAAGATCGTGCCGATACGAAGGACCGCGAGGTGCAGCTGATGGAAGGGGAACTAAAAGGACTCGTTGAGCGGCAGGACCCCGAAGAACTGAAGAACCTGCAGGCATCGGTCGTCACATTTCAGGCGGCGATTGCGGACCTGAAGAAGCAGAACGAGGGCCATGAAGGGAGAAGGAAACAGGTCGCTGCGGAACTGCAGCAGTTCTCCGAGAAGAAGACCGAGTACACCCGGCTCGTCGAACGGCACAAGGCCCTCACCGGTGAGACCGTGGGTCTCGCCAGCCAGAAGGACCAGATCACGGCACAACTGGCAGACCTTGCCGGACAGGAACGGGAATACACACAGCTCGGGCACCAGTTGTCCGACCTCGAAGAGAAGAAACGGACGCTCGAGGAACTGCGGAAACGGAAGGCAGACTTCGAGCGGCTGAACGCCGAGCACCGGTTCGCAGGCCAGGAATGCACGGCGCTGAAAGGGAGAATAGAGAAGGCGAAGGCGAAGGTCGAAGCCCTCGATAAGGAAGCCGCAAGGCTTGCATCACTCAGGACGGGTATCAGGAGCCTCTTCGGGTTCGGTACTGAAGTCCCGGACACCGGCCTCGAACGGGCGGTCACGGCAAGGGAGCTGGAGGTCATGCAGACCATCGGGACCCTCTCGGCCCGGCTGGACCAGCTGGTCGCCGAGAGGAACAAACTGCTCGACGACTGGAACACATTGAAGGATGCCGGGGCCGAAGGGATATGCCCCCTCTGCCACCAGACGCTCGGCGAGCATTATACGGGCATCGCAGAGGAATACGCCTCCCGGCTCGAGTATATCGTGCAGGAGGCGGTGCAGGTGCACGAAGAGCAGGAATGCATGACCGCAGAGAAGGAGCAGATCAGCCTCCAGAAGCCGGCACTCGGCGAGATCCGGAGTCTTACCGAGATGCAGAAGACGAGGGAAGCCCTGGAAGACGAGGTCCGTGAGCTGCTCGCACTCCTGCACACGAAGGAAGAGGCGATGCAGTCCCTGGTTCTCCGGATACGGGAAATCGGGTACGACGAGACGATCTTCACGAAGACCGGGAGCGAGGTGGCGGAACTGGAAAAAGTCCAGAAACGTTTCGTCGAGCTCGGGAAACAGATCGCACACGGTGCAGCACTGAAGACACAGGTCGCACACCTCGGTGAGCAGGTAGGAAAGAAGCAGCAGGAACTTGCCGAACTCAAAGCAACGATCGACCGGTCAGCATTTGACCCGGCGACCGGCACCCGTCTTGAGCAGTCGCTCGCAGAGATCGATGCCGCCATCAGGACCGCCGGCACGGAGATTGCGCGGACAACCGAACGCCTCCGGCATGCGGAAGAGAAGATCACGCTCCATCAGAAAGACGAGGCAAAGATCGGGGAACTCCGGCAGCGGATAAAAGCGTTGAAAGAGGAGATCGAACTGCTCCGGCTCACCCGTACCATCATCGGCGAGTACGTGCTCTACCTCATGCAGGTCGTCCGCAGCCGGATAGAGGGAGAGGTGAGCCGGATCATCGGCGAGATCACCGGCGGGCGGTACGAACAAGTGCTGCTCGACGAGGACTTCAACCTCCTGGTCCGGGACATCGACAACGATTACGCGATCGACCGGTTCAGCGGCGGGGAGCAGGACGATATCGCGGTCGCGTTGCGGATCGCCCTCTCCCGGTACCTTGCCGGGCTTCACCAGGTGCACGAGAGCACGCTCCTGATCTTCGACGAGATATTCGGGAGCCAGGACGAGGAACGGCGCACGAACCTCCTGACCGCGCTCCGGACCCAGGAGTCCCGGTTCCCCCAGATCATCCTGATCTCCCATATCGCGGAGATACAGGGCGAATTTTCAAACACCCTTTTAGTCGAGCTCGGGACCGACCTCACCAGCAGGGTGATGGAGGTGGCATGATGCCGGATGACTATGACCGTGAAATGAACACTGCGGTCGGCCGAATCCGTGCTACCGTCCCGGAGAACCTTGTTGAGCAATTCATGGCTGCTAGCGGGATCTCCCGGGAAGATTTCCGGTCATGCACGCCGGTGCAGTGCGGGGAGATCTGTGCGATCGACGGGTCCGATGTCATCCTCCTTGAGTCGGGGAGCATGGCGCTTGTGCTCTTCCGGGCCGCCCAGAGCACGTTCCGTGACCTCGAAAGAAGCCGGCGGTCTCTCTCCCCGTTCAAATGTGCGATCATCGGCTCCGGGGTGGAGAACCAGGACTTCCCGCTGGTGTACCGGGAATGCTTCGGCCAGGCTCCCGGGACCCCGCTCGGGAACGAGGACCGGTCGAAAGCATCCGGCATCCTGCGGGACACGCTCGAGTACTGGGTCGCCGAGCAGATGGCATGTACTCTCGGACCTGGGGCACTCCTCCTCCGTGACGGGCCGTTGCGGGTTTCCCATGCAAGCCACGACCCGGTACTCGTCCGGATCGAGGATGCCTGCAGGACCCGGGATATCGACCTCGCCGGGGTAAGCAAACGTACCACCGCCACTTGGGGCGGAGGCCACCCGCTGCTTCCCTCGGTGAACGGGCTCGCCAAAGTCCTCGGGGTAGACCCCCCCTGGTGGATCAGGATAGACCCGGCCGTCCTCGACCATACCCAGTTCCCCCGGTGGCAGCACGGGCAGATGTATATCGCCTGCCTGCACCCCCGTGCGAGGTCGCCCCTGAAGATCGAACTTCCGCGGGACCTCCCGGAAGAGAGAGCCCGGGGGATCATGGACCGTCTCGCTGCCTGCTCCGGCGACGGTCGGATCCCGGGGTACCCATATCCGCTATTCGACGCCCACCGCACGGTCGTGCTCACCGAAGAGGTGGTGGAGCAGGTCAGGTCGGACCTGATGCGCCGCATCGCCGTGACCGGCCTGGAACGACAGACCTATGATATCCTGTTCGGAGATTACCATGATGAATTTGCACGATATTGACGGGAACGACCATTCAAAATACCGTCTGATCGGGAGGAGCGTGCTGGGCTACCGGTTCATTGCACCGTACGACGCCACGCTCTATATCGGGGATATCAAGAAGATCACCGACCGCACGAAGGGTGTTACGTTCTTTGCCAAGATCACCGACCTGTCCCATGACAGCAACTTCGCCGATAACCGGTGGGATACCCGGGTCTATGCCGAGCAGTTCTATGGTCTCGGGGAAGACGTTTTTATCACCGTGGATGCCGTGCCGCTCGGGTTCGTCGATCACAAGGATGGATCGTTCCACAAGCCGCGGACCATCCCCTCCAAGTTCTCGACCGTCGAAGACCCGGAGGCAGAGGACTTCCGGTTCCTGACCGAGCAGATGGGCGAGATCGAGGTCGGCCTGATGCGAAGCGGCCAGGACGTGATCCGGGACGTCGCCGTGCGGATCCCAAGCCGGGTCCTCCCCCAGCACATGGGCGTCTTTGCGACGACGGGCATGGGCAAGAGTAACTTCATGAAGACCTTCTGTGCGTCCTGCATGAAAGAGAAGAAGTTCGGGCTCCTGATCGTCGACCCCCACGGGGAATACGTGAGCGGCGGGAAGTCATCGACCGGGGAGCCGACGAACGGCCTCGTCCACTACACGAAAGGGAAGGACGGGCTCGCCATCTTCACAATCCGGGGCGAGGACGACCGGAAAAAGTACAGCATGAACCGGCTCGGCCTCGAGTACGACGACTTCCGGATCAGCGACCTCTCGATCCTCTATGACCTTTCAGACCCTCAGTACGATATCGTCGAAGCGTTGTCCAGCACGAAAGGAAAGAATATCATTGAGTTCTTCCAGACCGTCGACCCCGAAATATTCCCGATCAAGGACCCTGAGGCAGCCGGGATCACGGAGAACGGCCTCGCCTGGAAGATCCGGAACTCCATGTCCGGGCCGGTCAGGGTGATCAAACGCCATGTTGAGAACGTCGTCAACGGCAATGCCGCATTTTTCAGGTCCCAGGGTTCATCGATACCCGAGATCCTCAAAAACCTCCACGAGAACCGCGTGGTCCTCATCGACATCCCTGACATGGGTGAACGGAGCGAACTCTTTGTCCTCTCGGTCATCACCCGGATGATCATGGAGAAGCACCGCTCCGAGGCCCGTGGCTTCGGGATCGACGACCGGCGGGAAGCCTCCCACCAGGTGCTGATCACGATCGAGGAGGCCCAGCGGGTGCTCTCGAGCGGGGGCTCCTCCACGCAGGTATTCCGGGAATGCGCTATGGAAGGACGGAAATTCGGCGTCGGGCTCTGTGTCGTCACCCAGCAACCGAAAAATGTCGACCCGAAAGTCCTTGCCCAGATCAACACCTTCGTGGTGATGGGACTCGGGGACCGCGGCGACCGGGAGATTATCATGGGCAGCGCAAAGCAGGACCTCTCGAGGATGGAGATCGAGATCCAGACCCTCGACCGCGGCGAGGCGATCATCAGCACGATCGGGATCCCGTTCCCGGTGAGCACCCGTATTCACAAATTTGAAGACTACGTGGGAGTCCTCAACCGGGAGAAGAGATTTTCCATCGATGAAGGGCTCGATAAGGGTTTCTGACCCGGAATAGCACTTCTTTTTTCAGAACAACAAGCGCCATGCCATATAGCAGCATGCGACCCGGCTGGTGGAGACGGTCCACCCGTCTCGCATACTATCGCGGGGTTTTCTGAAATTATCTGAATGATATTGCCTGTGTATGCTGTAACATCAGACCTTTTTATGTAGTACCGGAACGGTGACTAACTCAATGAGGGGGGAATGAGATGAATCGTGTTCACGGTTATCATAAGGGCCTGTGGCTTATCGGGGTGTTCGCACTTGTGATCAGTTTCACCACCATCCCGGTCGTTCATGCGGATGCGTCGTATAGAGAAGATACCCGGGCTGGTCCCATGACCAATGAA
>JAJRBP010000291.1 GCA_028679405.1 Methanoregulaceae archaeon
GAGTACTTCCTGTAGAATGCAAAGAGGATGAGGAGGATGGATACGAGGATCAGCCATGAACAGACCATCTCCCAGACGGTATTGAACCGTGTCATGAATGCCAGTCCCAGGATGGCCAGCCTGGGAAAGACAATCCGGTATTCGTTGTGCTGGGCGAATATATCCTGCCAGCCAAGCGTCCCCTTCATCGTCTTCTCAAAGAGCGGGACCATTCCCCATTCGTCCCAGAAGACCAGGTTTTTCCCATCGAGGAGAATGTAGCAGAGGCAGATGAGAACGGGCAGCACGATGAAAAAAAGAGGGAGAATCCACCGGGGGATTTTCAGGGACATCGTCCCGTAACTCTTCATCAGGCCACGGCAAAACCATTTCTGTTATTCCGGGGATTGAAGGGTAACGAATGGCACCGGGCAGGAAATGCCCGGGGAGAGGCCTCTCCCGGGCCATTTCCTTCCGGAACCCGGGGAAAAGAGGGTCCATAGGCGGACTGCCATGAAATTGCCGTGTGCCTGGAGGGATGTCCACGGTAAGGTTTTGCGATTCAGTTCGCCCGGCCAACAGGAGAAATGCCAGGGGATCTATGCAACCCGGGTGTGTCCAGCGAAACATCGGGCATTTCCACGACGGTCCCGGCTTATTTCATTCTGACCGCGTGAGGGTTCTGCGATCGGGAACTTTATCATGACCTTATCCAATCAATTGTTATTTATAACCCGGTGACGATAACTGACCCCTCAGCCGACGACAGTGCTCCCATGAGTCGGTGCGGTTTCCGATGACTTCCGTACTCTACGTGGATGACGAACCCGACCTCCTCGCGTTAGGAAAGATATTCCTCGAGAGGACCGGGGATATCTCCGTAACCACGACGGAGTCGGCCGCATCGGCGCTGGAGCTCCTCGGCAGGGAACCCTTCGACGCCGTCATCTCAGATTACCTGATGCCGGACATGGACGGGATCGAACTCCTGAAGGAAGTAAGGCAGCGGTTCGCCGACCTCCCGTTCATCCTCTTCACCGGCCGGGGCCGCGAGGAGGTCGTGATCGCGGCAATCAACAATGGTGCCGACTTCTATATCCAGAAAGGCGGCGACCCTGCTTCCCAGTTCGCAGAGCTCTCGCACAAGGTCCGGCAGGCACTCCGCCGCAGGATGGCCGAACTCCGGAGGATCCAGTCTGAAGAAAAATTCCAGAGACTCTTTATGGCGAACCCGGGCCTCGAGGCAATCACGGATTTTTCCACCGGAAAACTGGTTGACGTCAACGAGGCGTTCGTCCAGACCACCGGGTACACCCGTGAAGAGGCGATCGGAAAATCCACCCGGGAGATCGATCTCTTCCCTGACTCCCCAGACCTCGAACGGATGGCGCAGGTCCTCGCAAACGGAGCCATCGTCCGGAATTTCGAGTTTCTGATACGGACAAAGAACGGGGATATCCGCACGCTCGATTTTTCCGGGCAACGCATCAGGGTGGGCAATAACGATCTCCTCTTCATGCAGGCGGTGGATGTTACCGACCGGAAACGGGCGGAGGAAGTCCTGGAACAATCCGAGAACCTGTACAGGACGGTCTTTGAAAATACCGGTGCGGCAACGATCATTGTTGCCCCGGACATGACCATCCTCCATGCAAACAACGGCTGGGTTAAGCTGACCGGAGTCCCCAGGGAAGCACAGGAGAACCGGCTCGCATGGACGCGATTTATCGACAGGGACGACGTGGAGCGGATGAAACAGTACCACGTCACCCGGAGGAGCGATCCCGCAGGTGCACCCACGGTCTATGAGTGCAGGCTGATCGGTGCGGACAAGCTGGTGCATTCCTGCCTCGTCTACGTGGATATCATCCCGGGCACGAAGAACAGCGTCGCATCGCTCGTCGACATTACCGCCCTCAAGCAGGCCGAGGAAGGCCTCAGGAAGAGCGAGCAGATCTACCGCTCCATCATCGGGAATATGCAGGATGCCTTTTACCGGACAGACCTCCAGGGCAACCTCACCATGATCAGCCCGTCCTTTGCACGGGAACTGGGGTATCCGGACGAATCGGAGATCCTCGGGAAGAACATCAGGGAGCAGGCCTATGTCAACCCCGGAGACCGGGACGACCTGCTTCGTCACCTGGAACGTGCCGGGAAAGTGAAGGAGCACCGCGTCGCCCTGCGACGGCGGGACGGGAGCCCGGTTATCGTGTCGGCCTCAAGCCACATTCTCTACGACGAACACGGCAATCCTGCCGGTGTCGAGGGCATCCTCCACGACATGACAGAGACCGTGGAGGCGGAAAATGCGCTGCGGGAGAGCGAGGCGAAGTACAGGGAACTCGCCGACCTCCTCCCGCAGATGGTCTTTGAGATGGATACGGAGTTTCGGGTGACCTATGCGAACCGGCACATGCTCGGGATGTTCGGGGCTTCCCCTGAGGACCTTGAGAGGGGGATCAACGCGTTCGATTTCATCGAGGCTTCCCAGCATGAGGTGGTCAGGGAGAACCTCAGGCGTAAGGTCGAGGGAAGACCGGGGGGGCAGAGGGAGTACATCGTCAGGCGGATGGACGGAAGCATCATGCCGGTCCTCATTTACCCGGCCCCCGTGTTCAGGAACGGAAAACTTGCCGGGTACCGCGGGGTGATGATCGACATCTCGGACATGAAACGGATGGAGAACGATCTTCGGGAGAGCGAGGAACGTTTCAGGGGGATGGCCGAGCGGTCCTCGGACCTGGTCTTCATCCTCGGCAGGAGCATGAGCCCGACCTATGTCTCGCCGTCCGCCCGGAGGATCATCGGCTACGAGCCTGAAGAACTCGCGGGAAAGTCCCCTGAGTTTGCCCTTGAGACGATATTCTCCGGGAGCGGACCCGCACTCGCACAGGCGGTCCGGGCAACGATGGACGGAAAGACCGTCGAAGGGGTGGAGATCAGGCTCACGCGGAAAGACGGGAACGCAGTCTACGTAGACCTGCATGCGGTCCCGGTCATGCATGATGGTGTCCTTGACGGTGCGCAGGTCTCCATGCGTGACATTACCGAGCGGAAGGTATCGGAAGATGCCCTCCGGCTGGCAAACCGGCAGCTGAACCTCCTCTCGGGGATCACGCGTCACGACATCCTCAACAAGGTCTCGGGGATTTTAGGGTACCTGAAACTCGCAGAGACGAAGTCAGACAACCCGGTGATGGCTGAATTCATCGAAAAGATTGAATCCGCGACCGAAGCGATCCGCTCACAGATCGAGTTCACGCGGGTCTACGAGGATATCGGCGCCCACGAACCGCAGTGGATCGACCTCGATACCGTCATGCCCCGGGCGGCAGTCCCTGAAACGATTGCCCTGCATGCAGACGTCGCAGGGGTCCGGGTGTTTGCAGACCCGATGCTGGAACGGGTATTCTTCAACCTCCTCGACAACTCGGTCCGCCACGGGCACCGGGTCACGGAGATCCGGGTGTCGGCCTGCTGTTCAGGCGAAGACCTGGTCGTGGTATGGGAGGACAACGGGACGGGCATTGCCGCCGACGAGAAGGAGCGCATCTTCGAGCGGGGATTTGGGGAAAACACCGGGCTCGGGTTGTTCCTCGTCCGGGAGATCCTCTCGCTGACCGGTATCACGATCGCCGAGACCGGCGAACCGGGAAAAGGAGCACGGTTCGAAATTACCGTGCCTGAGGGCGGGTTCAGGCTCGCTGGTGCGCACTGATCGGGAACCCGCGGACACATCTGCATCCTTTATATATACGATCGAATCAAGAAGCGTTATTCTGCGGGGCGAAGATCGTGACCGGGCTTGACGACTGTTTCACCGAGGGAAACCTGCGGAACGTGACCCCTTCGGAAGGAAAGGCGATAGAATCGCTGGAGGTCGCACGGGCATATCTCCAGGAGGCGAGACAGGTCCTCCCGGCCGGAAATCCCAGGCTTGCAACGAGCGGGGTGTACATGGCATGGTCCCATGCGGCACGGGCGGTCCTCCTCCGCGACGGGGTCAGGGAGAGGACCCACTACTGTGTCGAGCAGTACCTGAGCACCTACGTCGTCTCCGGGAAGCTGGACCCCAAGTGGGTCACGATGCTTGAA
>JAJRBP010000125.1 GCA_028679405.1 Methanoregulaceae archaeon
AGATGATCCCTCGACATTCACCTTCGCCGGCACACGGTGCTTAGGGAACCTTCCGTTCACGCTGAACTCATCCCCGACATAGGCTTCCCCGTCAATGATCAATGTACGGGAAGACACGACCTCCTGCGTGATGAAGGTCGGGCTGATGGTATCTGCATAGACATAGACCTGGTTCCCGCTTCCGGGAAAGTTGACTTTCTCTTTTCTAAGAGTGATCCGATGGCTCCCCACCTGGACACAGGGAATGATATACGGGGTGTCCGCATCGGTACTTCGCCCGTCGATAAGAATTTCCGCTCCTGAAGGCACCGAATCGACGTATATCGCGCCCATATTACTCCTGGCAGGCGATACCACTCCCGACTCGCGAACAGGAACTTCCGGCGTGACAGGCACAAGTGAAATGGTGACCTCCTCGTCACCCTGCACCTCGATGACGGTCTCAAGGTTTTCGTACCCCTCGAGCGTGAGTGCGACACGGTGAAGGCCGATCTGCACGTCGTTGATGGTGAGGGGTGTAGATGATACGGCAGGCAATCCGTCGAACACAACGGCCGCTCCAGGGGGATCGCTTATCAGCGTGACAGTGAAATTCGCCGGTGTCCCGGCCGGGGGGGATCTCTGTTCCGGACTCTCATTTAATTTTGGCGGGATCACGGTCTCCACCGTTACCGGCGGTGCCGGTGGTCCCTGCTCCGAGGGTCCGCTCCCACCCTCGAACAGCGAGAATATCCCGAACAATGACCAGAAAAACTCCTCGAATGGGGCGAGTAGTCCGGCACCAGGGGTGCGTTCCGGTACGGCCGTCACTGTCCGGGTGGGTGCCGATGTTGCCTGCGTCTGGGTTATCGGGGGCGTTGCGGTCGCCTGCGTAACGAGGGCAGGCGTTCCGGGGGGGTTGGTTCCCGCGATATGCCGTACCGATATGTTCGCCTGGGGTGTGATCGCTCCTGACAGGTTCCCCTTCACGAGCAGTATCGCATTTCTATTTACGAGGCTATTCTGGCCTGTGTTCGGGGAACCGATTGATATCCCGGCAGAATTGAGCCCTTCGACGAGATAAGGGGAGACAGGAACTGACGCAATACCGGCAGTGAGGTTGCCCGGGGAGGAGATCTCCCATTCATGGGAATTTAACGTGACCTTTCTCGTGGAATTTCCCGTTGACACGATTGTGAGGATCGATTCAGGGTTGTCGGCGAGATGAACGCCTTCGAACGAGACCAGCGTCTTGTTCTCGTCTCCTGATATACTACCCCTGAATGCCGCGTTGACTGCATCACACCCTTCCTCTATCCAGTACGTGACCGGGCTCCCGTCAGGTTCGCGCAAAACTGCAACGATCAGGACGCCGTTCACCGTGGATACGCTCCCTTGTGCGCCGTCGTTCGTGATTGTGATCGTGTGGTTCCCGGAGTCCTTCAGGACTCCCGTAATATTGATGCAGGAAGTGCCGGCAAAATATCCGTTCTCCTGGATATCCTGATAGTGCGTATCGGCAACCAGTTTCTGACCGTCGAGAACAACAGAAATATCGGGCGCGGTACCATTGCCTTTCAGGCGATCATGTCCCTCCGTGGTGTAGGTAAAAAGGCGGGCGATCCCGATCTCAGATCCGGGATGAATAGGAAGATCGATGGTGAAACTGGCATGTTCTCCCTGACCAATGGTCAACGGGGGATCCTGACTCGTCGCGATAACCACGCTCCCGTTCACGACACCAGTCAGGTAATGAGACAGCGAATGCTCCTCCTCCTGTGCAGCCGATTCGGCCTGACCCTCCTCGTACGACACCGACCCGGTCCCGCCGCTGCCCGTCCCCTGGGGCACGTCTCCGCCTGGTTCCTGCGATTTGGTCCTCACCGAGAACCCGCTCGGTCCCGAACTTGACTCGCCAGCCACGTCGTTTGTCCATGAGATTCCTCTCCCCTGGTTCGACTGGTTGTTCCACCCGTATGCATTAAAGACCGTGAACTCGCCGGGATTCTCGATCTCGTACTCGATCTTCACCATCCCCTGGTCGACGAGCCCGCTCAGGTTACTGTTCTGACCGAGGAGGCCTGCTTTGAGATCGATATACATGAACCTGAAGGTCTCGGCGGGATCGTTCATGTCCTGACCGTAGTAGATCGGGTAGTCGGCCCTGTTGCAGGGTTTCCAGGACTGGGGCCCGTAAATAAGGTCCTGTTTCGTGAATATACCATCGACCGAACTTTTATAATGCTTCACCTCGTCTGCCGAGGGGGGCACGTTGAGGACCGGTGTCGGCGTCCACCGGTACCCGCTCGCCCGGATCTTTATCCGGAAATCATCGGGGATATCCCCCTTGACTGCCACCATGAGGATGGTGTCGTCAAAAAAACCCCTTCCCCCGGTATCGGAGAGATAAAAGCTCCCTTTCGGCTCTTCACTGGCGGTGACCTGCCCGTACGGATCCGCGGTACTTGTCGTGAAATGGAGCGCATTCTGCCCCCCACCATCGAACTTCACGTATTTTGTGCCTCCTCCGTGGGCCATGGTCAGGTCGATATGCCGGAAGTCGGGCAGCACTATCCCACCGACATCGTCTGCACGGACAGGAGTCACGAGCGCGGTTGCAAGGGCGATGCACAGTATCATGCAAGGAAGCCATACGCCCGTCCGCCTGCAGTCCTGCTCCATTTTATTTCTTCCCGAATTCATACCTGACTCCTGCCGGTGCGTGTGAAAAACGGGTAAATTTTTTCTTATAACCCATTACCCGCGATGGTTCTGTTGGTTTTAAGTCTCATGCGTGATCAAATATGTTTTGTGATAACGATTCGAAGTTTACTAGATTCATTTAACCTGTTCCCTGCTCCGGGAAAATTCCCGATACTAAACAACCAGATCTCTTCAGGAATTCTAAAACAGGGGAGCGAGGTGCTGATATGAAGGGAGACAATACAAGTACCGCCTGCTCTCTGCCCGAGTGCAGCGGGCATCTCAAAAAGATTACACAGGAGATGCAGGGGGCAATCGTCGGCCAGCAGGACGTGATCGATCAACTCCTCGTCGCGCTGCTCGCAGGCGGCCATGTCCTCCTCGAGGGAGTCCCGGGCATCGCAAAAACGCTCATTATCCGGTCGTTGTCACGCTGCCTCGACTGTAATTTCGCAAGGATCCAGTTTACGCCCGACCTCCTGCCCGCCGATATCACGGGGACGAGGATCTTCGACCGGAACACGGGCACCTTCTCAACAGAAAAAGGCCCGATCTTTCACAATTTTATCCTCGCCGACGAGATTAACCGGGCCCCCCCGAAGGTGCAGTCAGCGCTGCTCGAGGCGATGCAGGAACGGCAGGTGACCATCCAGGGAGAGACGTGGGCCCTTGACGCCCCGTTTTTTGTCCTCGCCACCGAGAACCCCATCGAATCGGAAGGGACATATCCCCTCCCGGAGGCGCAGCTCGACAGGTTCATGTTCAAAGTCCTGATGACTCACCCGGGCCTTGAGGACGAGATAAAGATACTCGAGCGATACACGGGGAGTGCCGGGGTCGTCCCCCAAAAGATCGTCGACTCCGGTGAGATCCTGGCAATGCAGGCACTCACCCGGTCGATACGGACCGAACGCCGCGTGTTGCAATATGCGGCCGGGATAGTCGATGCGACCCGTCATCCGGACCGCTATAGCCTCGGCTTCGAGGACTATGTTGCGTACGGCGCCTCGCCGAGGGCCTCTCTCGCACTCGTACTCGGGGGGAAGGCCCGGGCCGTCATGAACGAAAGAGCGTATGTAATCCCCGAGGACATCAAAGCGGTCGCCCCGGCTGCCCTCAGGCACCGCATTCTCCTGACATTCGAGGCCGAGACCGATG
>JAJRBP010000254.1 GCA_028679405.1 Methanoregulaceae archaeon
ATGGCAGCAGGAGAATTCACCACGCCACTGCATTCCCGCCAGGCGGAGGGGTCAGGCGTACAGAACACCTCTGGTGGGATCGGCCTCGGTGCTGCCGTCGATTACCTCGATCGGGTCGGAACGGACCGGATCAGGCACCACGAGCAGAGTCTGACACGGCGGCTTGTCACGGGGCTCCGGGCGATCGGGAAGGTCAGGGTATTCGCTCCTCCGGACCCGGGACAGATGGCCGGTATCGTTTCCTTCACTGTTCCGGGATTATCATCGCCCGACATTGCAGGAATTCTCGACGAGACCTCGGACATTATCGTGGGGTCGGGGGACCATTCCTGTGCCCCGCTCATGAAAGTCATCGGGGCGGATACGGGAACGGTCCGGGCGAGCCTCCACCTGTACTCGACAGAGGAAGACGTCGACCTGCTCGTCGCGACGGTTGCGGAGATCGCATCCGGGGTATGACGAAAGGACCAGGGTTCAGGCGCAAAGTCTTCGTAGTTACAGACAGCCCTTATTTTCTGATAACTGTTTTATTCAGGAATACCGGATACGCCTGCAGAGTCCCCGAAAGACTGGGGTCCGGATCGTCTCCTTAACCTTCGTTCACAGGGAGGAGATCCGGGAATGCGTTTCACGATGAAGGCGGGAAAAGGTTATTTCTCAGAGATCCTCTTCCAGAGGAAGATGATCAGCAGTACCCCGACGACGAGCCAGACCAGCAGCACGATCCCTGCAAATGCCAGGAACCCAAGACCTGCCGCCCAGATAACGGGTGCCCCGGAGCCATCCCCCATCATCCCGGAGCCATACCCTCTCATCCCGTATCCGGTCCCCGTCGTCCCGTACTGCTGGCAGCAGGCACCCTCCCCCTGCGCCCATCCGCCCATCATCCGGCTCACCATCATGCCGTACGGGCCCGGGCGCTCGTTCATGAAGGTGATGAGCCGTTCCTGCTCGGTCTCGTTGAGGGTTCCCCGCATCATCTTCTCCATGAGGTCTTCCATCTCCTCGTGGGCCTGGATGCCGATCGCCCGCTCTTCAATCGTTCCCACCATACCGGGACCCTGGTAATACCCTGAGGATCCCATCATGCCTCCCTGGGCTGCTGCAATGCACGGGAGGACAACCACTCCCACGAGGAGTGCGATAATGACAGTCCGCATGAGCGATGAGATGATCCATCACCGTAATAAAAGTTTAGGCATCGGGGCGAATGTCGAAAGAGCCGGGCATTCACCCACGAAAGCCAGGTTCGCCACCCCTTGCTCCCAAATTCGATACACCTGATGTCCGGATATCTCAGTTATACGTGAGTCAGGTACTAACCGGCAACGGCGTTCCCATTTTCAGGGATTGCACTTGCCGCAGACGGACCGGAAGAGCGTCGTGCTCAGGTAGCGGTCCCCCCGGTCGGGAAAGACCGTGACAATCGTCCCGCTTTCAAGAGAGCCGGCGATCTTCAGTGCCCCGGCCAGGGCGGCACCGCTTGACATGCCCGTGAAGATCCCCTCCCTGGTTGCAATCCTCCGGGCAGTCGCGAAGGCCTCCTCGTCACCTATCCGGATCTTCCGGTCGAGGAGGCTTTCATTGTAAATCCCTGGTACAATGGCCTCCTCCATGTTTTTCAGCCCCTGGATCGCATGTCCCGGTTCCGGCTCGACTCCGACGAGCAGAGTCCCGGGGTTCTTCTCCTTCAGGTACCTCCCGACCCCCATCAGGGTCCCTGTCGTTCCCATCCCCGCGACGAAGCAGTCGACCTGGCCGTCGAGCTGCCGGTAAATTTCCGGTCCGGTCGTCTCGTAATGGGCGAGGACATTTGCCGGGTTCGAGAACTGGTCGGGCATGTAATACTTGTCACGGTTCTCCGCGTAGATCTTCCGGGCACGGCGTATCGCGCCGTCCGTGCCCTCCTCCGACGGAGTGATCTCGACCTCGGCCCCGAAGGCCTCGATGATTCGCCTCCGCTCTACGGTTACGCATCCCGGTATCACCAGTTTCACCCGGTATCCCCGGGCAGCCCCGATCATCGCGAGGGCAATCCCGGTGTTGCCCGATGTCGGCTCCATGATCGTCTTGTCCGGGGTGAGATCTCCCGACAGCTCCGCATGCCGGACCATGTAGAGGGCGATCCGGTCCTTGATCGACCCCCCCGGATTACATCCTTCGAGCTTGGCGAAGATTCGGATTCCGGGGTAAGGATTGAGGGTCCTGATCTCGACAAGAGGGGTGTTCCCGATAGTGTCGAGAACCGTGAGCGGAGTAACCATTTCTCTTATTTATTCGCGCCGACTGGGTATAACCATTTTCAAGCGCTCAGAATGCTGGGGGAAACGAGAATTCATACCTATAAGCATTGTCCTCCCGGACACCACGAATCCAGGGAAATCCAGAATATTTCACGGGTTCATCCGTTTTCCTTTTGCACATCTTTTCACATCGCAAATAT
The DNA here is from genome assembly GCA_028679405.1 of Methanoregulaceae archaeon. Taxonomy (GTDB): domain Archaea; phylum Halobacteriota; class Methanomicrobia; order Methanomicrobiales; family Methanospirillaceae; genus JAJRBP01. Next base: position 2,444 of record JAJRBP010000254.1, read on the forward strand.
ATGTGTTCGTCCCGGCCTCACACATGGTTATACACTGGCGTGGCATTCTGGAAGTAAGGAAAAGTGGGATTCATGAACGAGACGAGAAACCCGATGGAAGTATTCCAGGAAGAAGCACCGGAGGTCGCCGCGGCATTCAACGGCCTGATCATGTCGCTGGTCGGGCGCAAGGGCCTCGACCAGAAGACGAAACAGCTGATCTATATCGCGATGAAGGCGGCGATGGGTGACGACATGGCGGTAAAGGCACACCTGCCGATGGCAAAGGCGGCAGGGGCGACCAGGGAGGAGGTGGTCGACGCGATCCTCATGACGCTGACCGTCTCCGGCATCCGGGGGGTCGTCCACTGCCTTCCTGATGCGGTGAAGCAGTTCGAGTCCTGAAACACCGACGTTCGCTGACTCGTACCAGGGTTACCCCCAGGACTAAGGACTGCCCCGAGTCCGGTTCAGAAGCCCATGTGGCCAGGCAGTTTCAGGCCTGGAACGAGAGGAGCCTTGCGTTGATCGCGACGATCACGGTGCTCGCGCTCATCAGCACCGCACCTGCGGCCGGGGTGAGGACGATCCCGATTCCTGAGGCCACTCCTGCCGCGAGGGGGATCGCGACCGCGTTGTAGCCCGTCGCCCAGAAGAGGTTCTGGTACATCTTCGCGTAGGTCTTTTTCGAGAGGCCGATGATATCCGCGATATCCCGGGGGTCGTTCCTGACCAGCACGATGTCCGCGCTCTCTATCGCCACATCGGTGCCGGCCCCTATCGCGATCCCGACGTCGGCCTGCACGAGTGCCGGGGCATCGTTGATCCCGTCGCCGACCATCGCGACGATCTCATATTTCTGGATCTCGTAGACCCGGTCCGCCTTTTCGTGGGGCAGGACTTCGGCGTAGTATTCGTCGATCCCAAGCTCCCCTGCGACCCACCCGGCGACGTATCTGTTGTCGCCCGTGAGCATCACGCACCTGATGCCCATCGCCTTCAGGCGCCCGATCGCCTCCTTCGACTCCGGCCGGACCTGGTCGGCAAGGGCGACCGCACCCATCGGGCGTTCGTCCTGGAGGACGTAGACAAGGGTCTTTCCTTCCCGGACCGCCTTCTCAATCCGCTCGTCCCCGACCTGGATCGCGTGGTCCTGCAGGTACCCCGGACCCACCACCTTGACCATCTTCCCCCCGACGAGGGCGGTCACCCCCTTCCCGGGGATTGCACGGAAACTCTCCGCAGGGACTATCTCGAGCCCTTTCTTCCTCGCGCTCTCCACGATCCCGGCTGCGATCGGGTGTTCGGATTTTCCTTCGGGAGATGCGGCCAGCCGGAGGACGGTATCGGGAGA
>JAJRBP010000287.1 GCA_028679405.1 Methanoregulaceae archaeon
TCTATCGTCTCCCCGCTCCCGATGAAAACGATCCCGCTCTTTGTCTCGGCCACGGCCGAAAGGGCCCCGCCCCCCTTGGCCGTACCGTCCATCTTGGTGATGATGACCCCGTCGATCGCGATGGCCTCGTGGAAGCGGCGTGCCTGCTCGCTTGCCTGCTGACCGAGAGCCGCATCGATCACGAGCCAGCGGTGCCCCGCCTGGGAGAGGATGTTGATATCGATGATCTCCTGGATCAGCTCGTCCTCGAGGGCATGCCTCCCCTGGGTATCGATGATCACGACCTCGAGGTGCCCGAATGCCGCGAGGCCGTTCTTCACGATGACCCTGGCGTCCTTCTGGGCCGGGTCGCCGAAGCAGGGAATATTGATCTTCGCACAGAGCGTGGCGAGCTGCTCGTACGCTCCCGGCCGGAAAGTATCGCCGCAGATGACCCCCGTCCGGAGGCCCTTCCGCTGGAAGTACCTGGCAAGCTTTGCGGTGGTGGTCGTCTTGCCGCTCCCCTGGAGCCCCGCCATCAGTATCCGCTGCGGCCCGAGCCTGACATCGGTCGCAGGGCCCATCAGCTTGACGAGCTCCTGGTACACGATCCTGAGAACGTGCTCTCTGACCCCCATTCCTTTCGGGGGCTGTTCCTCAAGGGACCTTGCCTTTATGGAGGAGGAGAGCTGCATCACCAGCCGGACGTTCACGTCGGACTGGATGAGGGCCCGCTGGAGGTCTTTCACCAGTTCTTCCACGGCTGCCCGGTCTACGACGGTCTTGCCTGCCAGTTTTTTCAGGGCGTCCTTGAGGGAACTCCCGAGCCGGTCGAGCATCAGGCTGCCTCCGGGAGGAGGTCGTCGATCACCTGTGTCGGGACGAACGGCTGGAGGTCGTCGTATCCCTGGCCTGTGCCGAGGAACATGAGCGGCTTTCCAATCGTATGGGCGATGGAGATCGCTGCCCCGCCCTTCGGGTCCATGTCGGCTTTTGTCAGGACAACTGCATCTGCCCCTACCGTACGCTCGAATTCCGAGGCCCTGATCACCGCATCGTTCCCGGCAACCGCCTCGTCGACATAGATGACCAGGTCCGGCTTCATCACCCTCCTGATCTTCTCGAGCTGGTTCATCAGGTTGGCACGGTTATGGAACCTTCCGGCGGTATCGGCGAGGACGACATCGACTTTGTGGGCCTGGGCATACTGCACCGCATCGAAGAGCACCGCGGAAGGGTCCGCACCAGCCTGGTGCTGGATCACCTTGATACCGATCCGTTCCGCGTGCTGGTCTATCTGCTCGATCGCCCCTGCCCTGAAGGTATCCCCTGCTCCGATCACGACGGAAAAACCCTTCTTTTTCAGGTACGATCCTACCTTCGCGATAGTGGTAGTCTTTCCCGTGCCGTTTACCCCGGTAAAAAGGATCTTTACCGGGTGCTCGTGCTCCCGGATATACCGTGTCAGGTCGAACCCTTCCCCGAGGACTCCCTGCAAGGCTCCTTTGAGTGCAGTGAGTACCATGGCATCGACCGGCTCTCCGATCCTGCGGCGTTTCCCGATCAGGTCCGACCGCAGACGACCGACTATCGCTTCGGCGACCGGGAGTGCGACGTCGTTCTCGAGGAGCACCATCTCGAGTTCTTCAATCGGTGCCCCGATCTCCTTCTCGGTCACAATGAATTCGCGATCTTTTATCAGGGCTTTCGCTTTCTCGACAATTCCGGGTGCAGTATCTCCGGGGGTCTGGGACGCAGGCTGTTCCGGGACATCCCCGGCGAGGCCGCTGCCGAGCTGTTCCCGTGCCTGCCTGAAACGGGCTTTCAGTCCCTCGAACATTCTTCCAGATCTTCCTCTTACTGCAACGGCCCCTGCGACTGCTGGTAAGCCTGCTCTATCCTTCGGGTGATGTCGTTCATCTGGTTCCTGATCCGATCGATCGTCTCGACCACCTTCTTTCCCGAGGCCTCCATCTCCGTGATCCTGTCCTTTAGGAACTCGATCGCGTCCGGGGTGGACTTCTCGACGATCACATCGGATCCGATGTTCACAAGGATTTTTTCAGGATCGACCAGGCGTGCCCTGACGCTTGCCCCGCCACCGATCTGCAGGAGGACGAGGTCGTTCTCCTCCACCATGGCCCTGAGGGCCTCGATCGCGGCGAGCGCCTCCATCCTGCCCTCCTCGAGGAGCTGGAGCTGCTGTGTGAAGACCTCTGCCTGCTGCCCGTACTCCGCAAGGTAGTGCTGGAGCGCCTGCAACTCGCGCGGATCGACCGCTTCCGTGTTACTCGCCATGTAGTATAGAGATGGTATCGACCGTGATATATCTTCTTTTCAGGCGGTGTTTGCTCCCGATGACCGCAAGAGTCCGCTCACGTGCCTGTTTCTCGTTCGGCGCTGCGATGCGCTTGGTGTACGGTCTCCACTCCGCTCCCATCTGGAACGTCCCTTTCACTTCATACGCGACATTTTCCATTTCCTTTTCACTCCATGAATCCGAATACATCTTCCATGCGGCCGAGTTCGTACCCGCTCGTCTCCGCTCCTGCCGCATATCCCCTGCTGTTGGCAAGAAGGCCGCTGCCCACGAGGCCGCTGCCCATGTTCACTGTTCCTGTCCCGACCGGCAGGTCGGTGAGCTGCTCGAGCTGCTCGATCTCCTGCCTTGTACTCCTGGGGTGGACAAGAACCCCGCGGTCCGTCGCCACTGCAGCCATCCCGACGGTCTTGATCCCGGCGAAGGTCTGCCGTGAGACCGGGACACCGAGGACCGTCCCGATCTCCCCGGCCATTTTCGGCGGCATATCGGGATGGACGACCGCGAATGAGTTGTTCGCAAGGATCACGTTCCCGGCCGCGTTCATCCTTCCGTGCAGGCAGAACACTTCCCTGTGCTCCTCGAGCATTCTTATCTCCTCAGAGGTGGCGAGCCCGCTCACCACAATTCCGCGGCTGTTGCCTGCCACGAGCGATCCGACGATCGCACTCCCCTGGATCGTAGTCTCGATCAGCTCGACCCCGAGGAGCGAGGAGAGGGCTGCCCTGTACTCTTCCGGCGCCTCCGGAGGGACAACCGCAATATCCTCGCATACCCGGGAGAATACTCCGATATTCGGGTCTCCTGAGAACGAGAGCGTCCGATCCATCTCACTCCTCTGCGAGTTCGGCCTGGACGTTTCCGTCCTCGAACTTCATCGCCCGGACCCTGATCCTTCTGGGCGGCTTCTGGCTGCCGTGCTCCCAGACCTTTTCGTTGATGCTCCGGTCCAGCTTGACGTCATCGCTCTTCATATGCTTTCCAAGGAACCCGCGGATATCCTTTATCGCGGTGTTCGCCCTCTTCCACCGGGGCGTGCGTTTCACGTCACGCAACGGGATGATGTAGATATGCTCTTCCATCTTGTCGGCCATCTTACACCTTCAGCGTACTTCTTCTCCAGTTCCGGCGTTTCGGATGGGTGACCACCTTACGGTGGGTCTTTAACATCACCCAGGAGGGAACCCTGCGGTTCTGGCCGCAGGCTTTCGCAAGCCTCATCTTTCTGCCTTTTGAGAGTCTGCTCATATTACTTCACCAACACATTCCTTATTCCGTCCGAGCACGAGCGACTGCTCATGGTGGGGCGGAAAGAGACCGACCGGTTCGAGACCCTTTTCCCGCATCGCCGTCCGGATCCCGCTCTCGTAATCGCCATTCTCTATTGTGCCCGTCTCGCCGTGTATGACGAGGAAGGCCCTGTGTGCAAGCCTGTCCACTTCATCCTTCGGAAAACCGAGAAGCGGCCGGACGTAGTTGCACGCGCAGGTATCCCTGAGCTGTTGTACTTCACCGCGCCCGAGCATCGGCACGCGGTCATTGAAACGTGTGCCGTCACCGACGACACGGTACTCCCTGCAGAGCATTCTGATCGCCTGCCGGTGCACCATATTGATCGCATCGTTCGGATATCCTCTCGCGGTAATCAGGCGGATCGCTTCCTCGAGAACGCTCCCCCCGAATTCCCTGACAAATAACGGGAACGAGAGTGCCTCCGCCGCACGCCGGACCGCAGTGAGATCCTTCGACCGGCTGAATACGAACGTATTCAGTTCGACCTCGTAGTCGCGGGAGAGCATCAGTGCTGCAAGAGCACTATCCTTTCCACCCGAGAAGAGTACCCCTGCTCTCATCCCTTCCGTCTGATCGTGAAATCCCGTTTTCCCGGGAGGATCTGGCGCAGGAGCGCCTTCAGCTGCTCATCGGTGATCTTCTGTTTCAGGCGGCCGTTCTGTGCGAGGAGGACGAGCTGCTGCTCCACCGATCGTGCGAAGTCCGGCCGCGTCAGCTTGATCGCGTTCAACCGTTCCCGTGCCTGCGGCTCCATGATCTGCATCAGGATCAGGTGGATCTGTGCCTCAGCCTGCTTCTGGCGCTCGGCATCCTCCTGCATCGCCTGCTGGTCAACAGACTGCTGCTGCAGCTGTGCGGCACGTCTCCGCCTGATCTCTGCGAGCTCGTCATCCCCCACAATACTCACCGCTTCGACCCTTTCGCGCTTTCTTCACTCGTCTGGACGGTTCTCGCTACTCCGTCGAGGAACGATGCGCCCTGCGGGGAGATCTTCCTCCCTGTCTTGTCGTGCTGGACAAGTCCGGCACTCTCGAGCTGCTGGAGCGATTTCCGGAGAATGGATCCTCCGCCTTTCCTGAACGCACCAGGCCTCGACCCCCGGTCTTTCTTCCCGCCGTAGAAGGTTCTCATCCGTTCGATTCCGATCGGGCCGTCGATGTAGACGCGCCGGAGAACCGCCGCTGCCCGGGTGAACCACCAGTCCGGATCCTCGGGAGGGTTCTCCTTGTGCACCCCCGTCTTGACATATGCCGCCCAGTCAGGAGGCTTGATCTCGGGCCGCTTTTTTAATTCCCCGGCAAGGGTCGTGATGAACACTTCAGCCGGGACATCGTATACAGTCGTCATTACTGGACCTCACTGTCTCTAAGAGATAACAGTCTTTATTTATTTGTTCAATACGCTTTTATACATTTCTAGAATGCCGGATCGGACCAAATCAAAACCTTCAACCGGCCTTTCACGGATGCTATCGTTTCGAGAGGACCATGGTCCGGCCCCTCACCGAAACGAGAACGGCCCCCGTGCATGAAGCGATATCGGGCGGGGAGACCTCGGTATTCCTGAGCCATTTCACCTTGACGAGCTTCCGGTGGTCCAGCTGATCGATGATCTCGGAGATGATCGTATCGGTGCACCCCTGTTTCCCGATCCACACCGTGGGCCTGAGCTCCTGCATCGGATCGTTCACCATGGCCGGGGCGTTCCGTTCTCCTTTCACACGGGGAGGTTTTCCCGGGTTTTTTCTTTTATTCGGCTCCTTTTGCATCCTGCCTCCCGATCACGTACCTCATCTGCCGCCTGCACGCAAGGCAGGTGACGATGACCCTCCCCCTCTGCACGCGGACCCTCATCGTTACCCCGGGCACCAGGTAGGTCGAACAATGGCGACAGAACCGGCGCCTGTATTCCTTCTCGATCCTGATCCGCTGGCGCATCGCGATCTTCCTCGCGAGGTCGACACACCTGTTGCTCCATTCAGGGCATTCTGGAAAGAACCTTGCCGCCTGGGAAAAAAGGACCGCTATCCGCTCACGTGCGATCCGTTTCGTCACCGGGCTCTGGGACCTTCGTGCCACGTGAATTTTCACCCTTTACAAAGAGATGCCGGGCAGACTTCATCCGGCCGGATTCTTTCTTCCCCCTCTCATTCACCCTCAGAGTATATAGAGAAGGAGTACCCCAATGAAAGGATCAGCCGCTGCCTGTAATCCTGACCCTCCTGCCCTCGATCCGCAGCCTGCCGTCGCAGAACATCTGGATTGCCCGGGGGAGGCATTTGTGTTCTCTCTCGAGTATCCGTTCCGCGAGGGTCTCCTCGGTATCGTCCTCGAGGACCCGGACGCATTCCTGGACGATGATCGGGCCTGCATCCATCTCTTCGTTCACGAAATGCACGGTGCACCCCGCCACCTTCGCCCCGTACCCGATCGCCTGGGACTGGGCATGGAGACCGGGGAAGGAGGGGAGCAGGGCTGGATGAATATTGATTATCCTCCCGGGAAAGTGCCTCACGATTCCCGTGCCGAGGATCCGCATGTACCCTGCGAGGACATAGAGATCCGCCGCGGTCGCTTCCATAGCTTCCCGGAGAGCCTTTTCGTACTCACCCTTTCCCGGGTACCGGTGGTAATCCACGATACTCACCGGGATCCGGGCCGCCCGGGCACGCTCGATCGCATACGCCTCAGGGTTGTCGGTAATCAGGCCCGCACATTCCACCCTGAGCTCACCTGTCGAGACGGCATCGATGATCGCCTGGAAGTTCGAACCCCTCCCCGATGCAAGAACCGTGACACTTTTCATTCCGGACCCTTCTCCTTCTCGTCCGGGTGAAGGAGGAGCTTGACCTTGACAATGCGTCTCCCGCGCATCTGCATCACGACAAGGGCTGCCCGGCTCTCCGGTATCTCGGCGCTCTCTCCCGGATGGGGGATGTGCCCTAGCCTGTCGATGAGGAGACCGCCGACGGTCTCGTATGCCTCCGCAACGGGGAGGGATATCCCGAGTTTTCCGTTCAGGTCGTCGACCCATGTCCCTGCATCGATCAGGTATGCTCCCTCGTTCAGCTTCTGGATCTCCGGCTCCTCCTGGTCGAACTCGTCGAGTATATCGCCAACGATCTCCTCGAGGATGTCCTCCACGGTCACGATCCCGGCGAAGCTCCCGTATTCGTCGAGGACCACCGCGATGTGGACTTTCCTGACCTGGAGCTCCTTCAGGAGCTCGTCGATCTTCTTCGTCTCAGGCACGAAGTACGGGTCGTACATGATATCCTTGATCGGGATATCCTTCCTGCCCGACAGGAGGACCGCAAAGACATCCTTGATATTGAGAATGCCGGTGATATTGTCCACATTCTCGTGGTATACCGGGATCCGGGAGAAACCGGTCTCGTTGAAGGTGTGGACCGCGGAGTCCAGGGTGCTCGTGTCCTCCATCAGGCCCACGTCGATCCTCGGGGTCATGATCTCCCGGGCCGTGGTGTCGGCAAATTCGAGGACACTGTACAGCATGTCCTGCTCCTCCTGCTCGATCGAACCCCCTTCCTTCCCGACGTCGATCCACTCGCGGATCTCCTCCTCTGTCACGACCGGCTCCGTATGGCCCTCTTCAGAGGCTCGTGATCGGCTGAACCGTTCGACCAGCCATATGACGGGGTACAGGATCCGGGACAGTATGAGCACCGGTTTGGCGACCACAAGGGCAAATCCCTCGTGGGCCCGTGCGGCATAGAGTTTCGGGCCGATCTCGCCGAACACGAGGAGGAGGATAGTGACGACTCCGGTCGCGATCCCCACCCCGATGTCCCCGAAGGCCTCGATCGCAATCGCAGTCGCTATCGCGGCTGCGGCGATATTGACAATATTGTTACCGACAAGGATTGTTACCAGGATCCTGTCGGGAGATTCCTTCAGGACGGCGAGTGCGTCCGCACCCTTCCTTCCCTCGTTCACGAGCGTCCGCACCTTTGCACGGTTGATCGAGATGAGGGCTACTTCCGAGCTTGAAAAGAAAGCGGAGAGGATGAGGCAGGCAACGAAGAGGCCAATCTTTAACGGGTCCCCGATCATCTCATCCACACCGCGGAGCGGCTGCGTCCTTCTCCTCTGTTCATAATCAATGAATTCAGTATTAAATAGGAGGCTCATTTAATAAATCCAACGGATTAACCGATGAATTTCGTGATGAACCCGAGTTCTTCCTGAAGAATCGTGACCTTCTCTTCGGATGAAAGGTCGTGATCAAAGTTCCTGTCCTCGATCTCGAGGATGAGGAACCCGTCATACGAGTTGTCGTCGAGGGCAGAGAGGATCCCCGCAACGGTCTCGTCACCTGCCACCGGCAGGTGCAGTTTCCCTCCATTGGCCCGGGAAAGATGGATGTTTACCAGCCTTTCGTGGCAGACTTCCAGGTATTCCCTCGCATACTGCGGGGAAACCGCGAGCGCATGCGAAAGATCGAGCGTGAAGGAGAGCCATGACTCGCGTTCCATGAGCTCCTTCACGGTACCGGGAGTATACAGAAGGGAGTTTACCGCAGGTTCCATGTTCTCCATCGCGACACACAGGTTCTTCCCTGCGGCCGCACGCCTGAGTTCCCCGATATAATGTTCGAACCGGTCGTAATCAGGACCGGACGGGACTCTTTTTGCAGTCCTCCGGCCCGGGTGGACCGTGAAGACCGGGGCCCCGATCGACCATGCAAGTTCGAGCGCCCTGAGGGCGTATTCCACAGATATGGCTGCGACGGAGGGATTCACCGAGCAGGGGTTTAAGTCCAGGATAGGGGAGTGCACGGCGGGGGCACCGATCTCCCTGTGCTGCGCGATCACCTCCTGCAGTTCGGGGACCGGTTGATCCCGGAGCCAGAAATCGGGGGTCTCGGGCCAGAACTCGAGTGCATCGAAACCTGCCTCGGCCACGAAGTCGAAGATCTCGTCGAGGGGGTATTCGTGAAAGAACATCGAGGAGACGCCGAATCTGACCATGTTGGTATTTGATATCCACGTTTCGCTAAATAGATGTTGATGACCGGAAACCAGTGTACCCTTGATGAGGGCTCATGGAATCAGGGGGCTGTCCTCCGGGTATCGGAGATCTCCCGGATCATCGCAGCGCTCCTCGAGGACGACAGGCTCCGCGGAGTCTGGGTCAGCGGCGAAGTGACGAATTACAAGCGCCACGACATGTCGGGCCACCGCTACTTCTCCCTTTCCGAGAAGTCCGGGGGTACCAGTGCGGTGCTCAACTGTGTAATGTGGCGGACCGGTGCGGCGAAGCTTACCTTCGAGCCGGCCGACGGCATGAATGTCATGGCCTTCGGGGACATAGGACACTACGCCCCCCAGGGGAAGTACCAGTTCTACGTGAAGGAGCTGCGGCAGGCCGGTCTCGGTGAGAAGTACCTCCTGGTCGAACGCTGGAAGCGCGAACTCGAGGCGGAAGGGGTCTTCGCCCCGGAGCGAAAAGTCCGCCTCCCGCCATTCCCAAGGAGGGTGGGAGTCGTCACGTCCGGGACCGGGGCTGTCCTCCACGACATCAGGAACGTGATCGCAAGGAGATACCCGGTCGAGATCGTCCTCTCGCCCACGGCAGTCCAGGGAGATGGTGCTCACCAGGAGATCACGGACGCGATCAGGAGGATCGACGGGTGCGTCGACGTGATCATCATTGCCAGGGGAGGCGGGAGCTTCGAGGACCTCTTCCCGTTCAACCACCCCGATGTTGTCCGGACAATCGCCTCCTGCAGGACCCCGGTGATCAGCGCCATCGGCCATGAGGTGGACGTGACCCTCGCCGATTTTGCGGCAGATATCCGTGCTCCCACTCCCTCAGCTGCTGCGGAGCTTGCGGTCCCGGACCGGGCGGCCCTCTTCGAGGAGTTGTCCGCTTCGAGGCGGAAGATGAGGGGGCAGATCGAGGCAAGGCTCGTCCGGGCGTGCGAGACCGTGAGGGACCTTAGGGAACGTCTCCACCCAAGAAAAATACTGAGGAAGATCGCAGACCGGAGGGAGTACGCAGACTCCCTCGTCGAGCAGCTCGGGAGGAGCTACCGGTCGAGGCTCGAGAGGGAGCGGCTCGGCATCGGGAGGCTCAGCGCGATCATCGAAGGGTACAACCCGGTGAGGACGCTTGAACGGGGGTACTGCCTGGCGGTCCGGAACGGCGGGATCGTCCGTTCGGCTGGTCTGATAAAACCGGACGACAGCCTGTCCCTGAAATTTTCAGATGGCAGCGCAGAGGTGAATGTCCGGAAGGTGAAGTATGGAAAAGACGTATGAAGACCTGATCACAGAACTCCGTGAGCTCGTAAGGAAGATTGAGGACCCTGATACGAGCCTCGACGAGTCCATGTCGCTGTATGAGCGGGGGGCGGTCCTGATAAAGAAGTGCGAGGAGATCCTCGACCGGGCCGAGATGAAGGTCACGGAACTCGGGAGGGACTGATTAAAAAAAAATACCCCCAACGATGCCCCGGATGCACCAGTCCGGAGAGGACCGCATCACGGAGCCGAAGCGGTCATCAGTATCTCGAGCTCCGCACCGTCACGGAGATATTCGATCAGCCCCCTCGGGAGGGTCCGTGCAGTCGTGTCCGAGAGGACCCCCACGGTCCGGTCACACGTAAACGAGCTCTTTCTCCAGACGAGATCGTGCGGGTGTGTGAGGGTGAGGCCCGGTCCTCCCCTGGAACTGACCTCGACTTCAACACCCCCGCACCGGAGGACCGTTGTCAGGATCGCGCCTGGCAGGGAGATGACCTCACGAAATTCCCCCGAAAGGTCCGCCGCCCCCTTGTCCGCCCGGATGCCGATGATGCAGTCCCCGGCCCTGGTGAGCTCCTCTGCCTTCGTTACCTCAAAAGTCGTAGGATGGAGCGCTGACACCAAAGGATGTCCCCGGCAGCAGATCCTTTCCTCTGCCTTCATCCTTTTAATGTCTCCCCCCCATTCATATTCAATGCCTCGTGATGATGTCTGCCCGCAATGCGGGAGTGAGGGAATGGAGGAACTCAGCCGCACGAAGAACAGCCGGCTCCTGCGGTGCCTCTCCTGCGCCACGGTCTCCAGGGCTCCTGCCAGGGCAATGCCGAAGATGCTCACCATCAAGACCATAGTCAGCAGAGAGGGGGAATCCAGGGTCTGCGAAACCGAATTATCCGGAGATGAGGTCGTGGAAGTGGGAGATCAGCTTGCCGCCGAATGCGGGGAGGAGGTCATCGGTGTGGAGGTCGCAGGGATCGAGTCGGGCCCGAGACGTGTGACCAAAGCAACGGCAACGGACATATCAGCCCTGTGGACGAGGGCTATCGAGGAGGTCACCGTCCATTTCTCGGTACACGACGGCCGGAAGACCGTCCCGCTCATGCTCACGGCACCGGGCGAGGAAGCATTCACCGTCGGGGAGGAGGGCCGGATAGGGAAATACCGGTTCAGGGTCACCCATATCAAGCTCAGGGACGGTGCCCTCCTCCGGAAAGAAGGTTGGAGGACGGTCGCGAAGAAGATAAAACGTATCTACGCGGCCGCGTTATAGGTATTTTCTGAGAGACTCCTCCAGCGCCTCGTTGTGTACTACGCCCTCGAACCTGGCGACTTCTGTCCCTTTTTTCAGCACGACGATCGTCGGAGTTACGGAAAGCCTGTACTGCCTGATATATGACCGCTCCTTCATCACGTCGATCTCTTCTATCGGAATATTGAGCGCCTGAGAAACTGAGCGGTTGATCGGTGCCTGTTCGCTGCACGCCATGCAGCCGTCCTGCACAAATGACAACACGCGAAGTACCATGGATAAGCCCCTGCTGAACCGCGTGGTGCACGTATCAGATAAGAACTTTGCTTGAAGATTTTTTTCCCGGAAAAAGGTGGGATGGGGAGATTCCGGTGTTATTCGTTGTTGATCCTGACCATCGTGACATCTGCTGCCGAATACCCGTAATCGAGGGTTACCCCTTCGGGCGACTGGTTCACGATGGACGCGATCCTCACGTAGATATTGGACGGAGTGTCGTTCATGAGGGGGACCGACTCCTGGTCCGACAGGAAGAGCGGCACCTGGACTCCAGGCGCTATCTCGGTTTCATTTCCAAAGTACTCCTCGAACCGGTCCATCGGGATATAGTACAAAGACTCGACCGGGAGGCCTATGTTTATCCTCTTCTGCTCTCCGGTCTTCATCCCCACGACACCCTGGCTTATCCTGTTCGTCTCCTCGGAAAAGAGGCCGAACTTCATGGTGTCTCCCCGGAAGTACACGTCAATCGGTGAGAATGAACCCGTTGCGGTCATGTTTGCCGCCATCAGCCTCGGGCCGGTATAGAGGACTATCTGCCTGTTCTGGATGGTATCGGTATAGAGCTTCTGGTCGGTCGTCACGACCGGCCTTCCCTGGTTGTCCCGGAGGGTATAGTTGATGACTACCGAGTCGCCCGGTTTCACAGTGACCAGGCCTGTAAGCCAGCCCGTACCGAGGGAGCTTACCACCATGACGACGACAAAGAAGAGCCCGACCGCCACGGCACCCGTCTTCTGCCACGTCCAGCCGGATCTCTTCTCTTCTTTCCCGCTTTTTCTGGACTTCATTCATACCACATCGGTTTGCATAAAAGATAAAGCATTACGTGGACACATACATTTTTTATAATAGAACACACTTACCATTCGTAAATCCATCGGAGCATGGATGAACCGCATAAGGTGGTACACCTATGGCATGGAGAAGATATCCATTCGGTTACGTGGCACGGGACTTTGACGATGTAGTGAACGAGGCGGAGCGCAGGATACAGGAGATGGCAGGTATGCGTTTCCTCCCGCCGGGAGGGATTGCGGACCGGTTCCTCCCCGCGATCAGGGGTGAGTTCAGGGTCGACGTCCGCGAGCACGGCGACGAGGTCCTCGTGGTTGCCGATCTCCCCGGAGTGGAGAAAGACGATGTCCAGCTCGGCCTGGTCAACCCGAGGACTCTCGAGATACGGTGCGAACGGAAGACCGGCAATGACGAAAAGGACGAGGGATATTTTGTCCGCGAGCGCCAGTACGGCTCCATGACGCGGACGGTCGCCCTTCCGGACGATGTTACCGAGGAAGGTGCCTCGGCATCGTTTAAGAACGGTGTGCTGGAAGTCCGCCTGAAGAAGGTCAGTATCGATCGCGGGACAAGAATCCGGATAGATTAACAACGGCTTTTTCTTTTTTCCGATGATTTCAAGTGATAGGGAGGGAAAAGACATAAGCGATGGATAAGAAGCGGGTCAGCGATTACATGACCTACGACGTGGTGACGGTCGATGTCCACGGATCGATAAAGGACGTGATGGAGAAGATCCGCACGACGAACCACGACGGATTTCCTGTCGTGGATAACAACGAGGTGGTAGGGTATATCTCTGCAAGAGACCTCCTCTTCGTCCCCCCGGGAACCCCGGTCAGTGACGTGATGTCGGACCAGTTGATCGTGGCGGACCCCGACATGAGCGTCAATGATGCGGCCCGGGTGATATTCCGTTCCGGTATCCAGAAGCTTCCCGTCGTCGATGAGAAAAACCGCCTTCTCGGCATCATCTCCAATACCGACGTGATCCGTTCCCAGATCGAGCACGTCTCCCCTGAGAAAGTATTCAACTTCATCGAGACCCTCAAAAAACTTCACGGAGTCGAGCCCACCCTCAAGCGCGAGACGGTCCGGATAGACGAACTCCTTCCTACCCAGTCAAAGATCTACGAGGACGAACTGGAAGGTCGCATGTACGAGATCAGGAAAGGTCTCGCTGAGCCCCTGATTGTCGTCAAACGACCTGGCAGGTTGATCCTGGTGGACGGTCACCACCGGGCGATCGCCGCGAAAAGGATGGGGATCAAGACGCTCGATGCCTACATCATCGAGATCGGTGAAGACATCGAACTCGGGATGGAACGGACCGCGAAGGCAATGAACTTATCAAAACTTGACGATATCGTGGTGCTTGATTACGCACGCCACCCGCTGGTCGCGATCACCCACCGGCTCGTCCGCAGGGTCTAGGACCCCTCGCACCCGCTGTCGAATTTCTCGTTCAGGATATGCTCTTTTACCGCGGTCCCGGCTGCGACAAGCACCTCGGGCCACAGGCGTGTGCGTGAATGGACCACCACCCGGTCCCGGAGGACGACCCTCGGGCCGATGACGGTATTGTTCTCTATGCTGCACTGGTCTCCGATATTCGTATCGTTGTCGATCACGCTGCCGCTCACGGTGGTGCCCCTCCCGATCGTGACGCGGTTGTAGATCGAGGACGAGAAGATCTTTGCGTTGCTCCGCAGGACGCAGTTGTCGCCGATGCTGGTGTACGGGCCGATCAGGACGTTGTCACCGATCGTGGTCCCCTGGCCGATGGCCACCGGCCCTATCAGCCTCGAGTTCGCCCCCATCGAGAAGGACTCGCCAAGCTGGACCGGTCCCTGGATATTTGCCATCCTCATCGTGAGGTCGCCGCTGATGCTTGTGTACGGGATCTCCTGGAGCTTCCAGCGCTCCGCCTGACGCAGCGACGCGGGGCTCCCTACATCGGTCCAGTTCCCGCGTGCGAGCCAGCCGGTCAGCGTATGACCCTTCTCCATCAGGTCGGGGAAGAGGTCCCTGGCAAAATCGTACCGCTTCCCCGCCGGGATGTGGTCGAAGACATCCGGGCTGCAGGTATAGATACCTGTACTTGCCAGGTTTGAGAATATTTCCCCGGGAGCGGGTTTCTCCTTGAACCGCTTGATCTGGTAGGTGACATCTATCTCGGCAATCCCGTACTCCGAAGGGTCGTCGATGCTGATGAGGCCGATCGAGGTGATATCATGACGCCTGCGGTGCTCGCGGTAGAACTCGAGGAGGTTCACGTCGGTCACGTGGTCGCCCCCGACGACAAGGAAATCCTGTTCCTCGAGGTAGCGCTGTGCGTTCTTCACGCTCCCGGCGGTGCCGAGCTTTGTCTTCTCGCGGACGTACGTGATGTCGACCCCGAAGAGCGAACCGTCGCCGAGCGCCCCCTCGATCGCTTCGGCCATGTAACCGAGGGTGATCACGACATCGCAAAACCCGAGATTCGAGAGGTGCGAGACGAGGTGCCGTATCGAAGGCTGGTTCACGATGGGTATACACGGTTTCGGTCGTTCGAAGGTGAGGGGCCGGAGTCTCGTCCCCTCGCCCCCGCACATCACACACACCTTCATGCTTAGGAGGTCACCGGACTGGCACATTAAGCCTGTGAATATATTCATCACAGAACCCCGCTTATACAATAGCTTGGAACTTGTGATGAGTGCTGATGGCAGTCAGTCGGACAGGGAGAAGACAGACCGGTGGATCACCTGGCTGATTCCTGGCGTCGCATTCGGGGGCCTCGCAATGGGAATCGGCCTGCAGACAACCGGCGTAATACCCGATGCCGGTGAGTTCTGGTACGGCTCTTTCCTCGGGTCGCTCCTCCTCGGTTACCTCGCCTGGCGGAAGCCGAGGAAGGACATCGTCTCACTGTGCGGCCCGTTATTCGGGATTCTCATCTTCGTGATCCCGCTCGAGAACCGGCCCAGCATTCTCCTCCAGTTTCTCTTTGCGGTGAGCATCAGCGCACTTGTGATCCGCCTGAACCGGCGTTTCAGCGATCCGCCCCCACGGAAAGGAGTTGTCGATCCTATGGAACAATACCTGGATGAATACATGGAAAGGATGAGACCGATGTACAAGGGCGTCTCCGGACAAACCGCACACGAGGTCGCATCCGTCTTTCTCTCGTTCAAGTTCGGCCTTTATGAGAATGTGATCTCGGAAGCAGACGGCGCGGTCTCTCTCCTCGGGGACGGCGAGGCCGGTTCGGTGCTGAAGAAGGCTCTCCGGATCATCAGGGAACGTGCGGTGAACCTGCGCGACTCCAACGTGTCAAAGGTGACCGATCTCAGCTTCACCGCAGAAGAAATCCCGTATCTCGCTATCGCCGTTCCCGAATCTGCGATTGAGGACCGTGAGACCCTGCAGCTCCATAACGCCCTCGTCCTCGCCTACACCGTCTCGTACCTCTACTCTCCCGACGACGAGCTGGCCCTCGAGGAGCACAGGAAATACGTGATCGGCATCCTCACCTCTTACCGGAAAGAGATGGGCCTCTGATTTTTTCAAAGGTTGATTGTACCGCAATGTTAAACCGCTGACTGTCCCTCCATCGCCAGGCTGGACCAGCCGGACATGCCCGCGTATGGTACGCGGTTCTGCCATTCATTGATCCTTCGGGTTCAGAGCTGTACCCCTTAAGTTCGCAACATCTTTATATAGGATCGTACTGCTACACTCTGGTTACCAACCACGTGTACGGTGCGATCCCTGAACTTGGAAACAAGGTGGCAAAAATGGACGAGAGGATCGCGTGCGTGCGGGAGGAATGTGCATGCCTGAAAAAAGATTAATTCGACTGTTAGGTCTCATACTACTGTTCCTGATTTGCGTATCAGTCTCGATAGTAATTGCTGAACCAGCGGCTCTGAGGTCAAACATACGGGATCCCGCTTATACTGTTCTTGAAACGACTGCGGAAGAACAGAATAATTTCCGAGCGAATTTCCGCACGACAAATGCGATCGAGGGGTCGCCGGACATTCTTGTGTTTTCGTCCGAGATCAGACCCGATTTTGTCAACAGCTCACCACTCGTAGCATTGAGAAATCTCGATCTCGAGTATAATGCGACATCTGATGCGTACGTCTTCCAGACCCGTCTCACAAGCGGACTATGGGACCTGATAATCTTTGATGAGGAGGCTATCGGACCCTACGACGGAGTATATAACTCCATTGCCGATTTCATCAACACGACAGACGGGAAGGCCATCGTTGTTACTTCAGCCATGGATCTGGTACCCGGACACCGGCTTTGGTCAACTATGGAGACTGAATATGAAGGGCATGTCCCGGTGAACGAGCCAGGCCCTGTCCCACCGAAAGCCATGTACCTCTGGAACCCGGCACATCCGATATTTACTGATCCAAACCTGATATCCAGTCCTGTACTCTATGGAAATGATTCCGAGTACTTTATTGATGCATTTCTGGTTGAACCCCTGACGGGGGGATATGCCATCTGTGGGAACACCTCCTTCCGGATGGATGATATGGCACATATCATTGTGAGCAACAATACGAGAACAATTTTCAATGGAGTCCTTCCCGGTTCGATGAATGCGACCCAGGCCGGCCAGGATAAACCTGTCCGGGTCAACCTCTGGGAGAACGAGATCACCTTCCTGCTCGGTGAGGAGCCCGAACCGATCGAGGCTGAGTTTTCAGGTTCCCCCCGTAACGGGACCGTCCCCCTCACCGTCCAGTTCAGCGACGAATCTACCGGAAATATGTCTCCAGACACCTGGTTCTGGACATTCGGTGACGATACGAACTCGACCGAGCAGAACCCCCTCCACACCTATGACGAACCGGGCCTGTACACCGTGAGCCTCACCGTCACTGCCGGGACCTCATCCGACACGGAGACCAAGGAGGACTACATCAATGCAACGTCTGCACCGGTGGGCAACGCCACGATCCACCTCTCAACGGGCTGGAACTATGTCTCGACACCGAGGGTCCTTGCGCCCGGATTGAACAATGCATCGGCTGTCTTCGGGGACGTCGATACCGGTGGGCGATCGCTCTTCATGTACGACGCGACGATCCGGACGTGGGTCCAGGTGACCGAAGGCACCATCATCAGGCCCCTCGACGCTCTCTGGGTCTACTCGGTCGAACCGGAAGATGTCCAGCTGTTCTTCGATCCCGAACCGGTTGCCACACCCCCGTCCAAGATGCTCGCCCAGGGCTGGAACGCGATCGGCTTCTCGGACACCGAACCTGCGTCTGCACATGATACGTTGCTCTCAGTGATCGACAAGTGGGTGTACGCGATCGGGTTCGATGCATCCCTCCAGGACTATGAGACATCCATCGCAAACGGCGGAAGCCCGCCCCACGAGGATACCCGCAACATGTTCCCGACGAAGGGCTACTGGCTGTACATGACCGCACCCGGCGAACTGAGCGCTATCGGGATTTAAGGAGCTGACTATGAAGAAAAAAATACTTTTACTCATATTTGCGTGCACAATTCTCTTCGGAATAGCGAGCGCACAGGGGATTCCCCCCAATCCCGAAGAGTTTTACGGCAGCCTCACTCTCAACGGAACTCCGGCGCCTGCCGGAACATATGTGGTCGCGCTCATCAACGGTACCGACCACGGAAACCTCACCACGACGACAGCCGGTTTCTATGGCTGGGACGGACAAGGCACAGGCCCTGGTTCCTTCGAGACCAAACTGGTGGTCAGGGTCACCGAAGAAGAATTCCAGGTTAACACCCACCCTACGATCTCCTTCACTGTGAACGGAATCGCCTCTGAACAGACCGCGGCCTTCCAGTCGAGGGGACTCGTCCGGCTGAACCTGACTGCCGGGGAAGAAGAGCCCGTGGCGCCGGTTGCGAATTTCTCGGCCAACAGGACTTCCGGACCGGAGCCTCTCGCGGTGAAGTTCACCGATCTCTCGACCGGAACCCCGCCGCTTACCTGGCTCTGGGATTTCGGCGATGACGGGACCTCGACCGAGCAGAACCCGGTTCATGTCTACATTGACGAAGGGCTCTACACGGTAAGCCTGACCGTCACGAACGAGGCCGGCTCTGACACCGAGATCAAGACCGGTTACATCAACGTCACCGAAGAGGCTGTCCCGCCTGTTGCGGACTTCACCGCCGAGCCGAGGAATGGCACCATCCCGTTGACCGTCCATTTCACCGACCTCTCGACCGGAACCCCGCCGCTTACCTGGCTCTGGGATTTCGGCGATGACGGGACCTCGACCGAGCAGAACCCGGTTCATGTCTATTCTGCTGAAGGCATGTACACGGTGAGCCTGACAGTCACGAACGAGGCCGGGTCCGACACCGAGACCAAGACTGATTACATCAACGCCACCGAGGAAATTATCCCGCCAGTTGCGGACTTCACCGCCGAACCAAGGAACGGCACCGAACCGCTCACCGTCGAGTTCACGGACCTCTCGACCGGAACCCCGCCGCTTACCTGGTTCTGGGATTTCGGCGATGACGAGACCTCTGACGAGCAGAACCCGGTTCACGTGTATGCCGCCGAAGGGCTCTACACGGTAAGCCTGACCGTGACCAACGAGGCCGGGTCAGATACTGAGACCAAGACCGATTACATCAACGTCACCGAGGAGGCTATCCCCCCAGTTGCGGACTTCTCCGCCGAACCAAGGAACGGCACCGCACCACTCACCGTCGAGTTCACCGACCTCTCGACCGGGACCCCGCCGCTTACATGGCTCTGGGATTTCGGCGATGACACGAATTCGACCGAACAGGACCCTGTTCATATATATGCCGCCGAAGGGCTCTACACTGTGAGCCTCACCGTCACGAACGAAGCCGGGTCCGATACCGAGATTAAGACCGATTACATCAACGTCACGGAGGAAATTATCCCGCCCGATGCGGACTTCACCGCCGAACCAAGGAACGGCACCGCACCGCTCGCCGTCGAGTTCACGGACCTCTCGACTGGAACGCCGCCGCTTACCTGGCTCTGGGATTTCGGAGATGACGGGACCTCGACCGAGGAGAACCCGGTTCATGTGTATACCTCCGAAGGGCTCTACACGGTAAGCCTGACGGTCACGAACGAAGCCGGGTCCGACACCGAGACCAAGACCGATTACATCAACGTTACCGGGGAAATTATCCCGCCCGATGCGGACTTCACCGCGAATGTCACCCAGGGCAGCAAGCCCCTGACGGTTGCGTTCACCGACGAGTCGACCGGTACGATGCCGCTGACCTACCTCTGGAGCTTCGGTGACGGGACGACCTCGACCCTGAAGAACCCGGTCCACACTTACACGAACTCAGCCACGTATTCGGTGAGCCTGACGGTCACGAACGAGGCCGGGTCCGACACCGAGACCAAGACCGATTACATCAAGGTGACGAACAAGGGGCTGCTTGCCATGTTCACGGGCGAGCCGTTGAGCGGGGTTGCT
Organism: Methanoregulaceae archaeon; assembly: GCA_028679405.1. GTDB lineage: Archaea > Halobacteriota > Methanomicrobia > Methanomicrobiales > Methanospirillaceae > JAJRBP01. The sequence goes on from JAJRBP010000287.1 coordinate 19,659, forward strand.
CCCCTGCTGGTCCAGTTCACCGACCTGTCTTCAGGGAACCCGATCTACCGCAGGTGGTCGTTCGGTGACACACCGTTCTTCTCTACCGTCACGAACCCGGTCCACACCTACACGAAGAGCGGGACTTTCAACGTCACCCTCTGGGTGATGAACTTCGACGGGACGAGCACTGCGACGAAGACCGACTATGTCACTGTGACTGCCAAGCCGAAGGCGGCTTTCTCGGCAGACACGAGCTTCGGGCTCCCACCGCTGACCGTCCACTTCACCGATCTCTCGACCGAGTCCCCGACCACGTGGGCCTGGGACTTCGGGGACGGGACAACTTCGAACGTGAAGAACCCGGTGCACGTGTACGATGACCCGGGTAGCTACACCGTGAAACTCACGGTATCCAACTCCGCAGGGAGCAGCTCGGTGACGAAGACCGATTACGTCGTCGTCCCGCTGTTCAGGTAAAATCTTTTTTTTCCTGAATCCTGTCACTTTTTTTAAAAGCTTCCTCCAATCGGACGTCCTATCCTTTTGAAGACGAGCCCCGGGGCGTCAGGGACTTACGGGGTAACCGGCCCCGCCTTCTCTTTGTTGATGAAATGAGAGAAGAATCTCACTGCTTGAATCAAAAGGATACATTTATATCGTCATTCTTTTAATTCTCAAGCGTAGGTGAGTTAAATGAAACAACTACCTCTCTTTATCGCCCTCTGTATACTGTGTGCGCTCGTTCCCCCGGCGTGCGCAGCGGACGGGGGGTTTTTGGGTCCGGGATCGTCAGGCGTCTCTATTGTCGCTGCGGCCGCCTCGAGCGACACACTCTATGCGAATCCTGCAGCGATGAGCGTTGAACAACTTGCGAGAGCAAACCTCCTGAAGGGAAAGGCTATCTCGATGGCGGAGTTCGTCCAGCAGGTGTATCCGAGGTCATGGGATTTGCTCAGCGTCGCACAGAAGGCAGCCCTTGCCGCGAAGATGATGGACTGGAGCAGGGCGGATGCGTTCTATATATTCCGGCTCGGCAGTAGCCAGGACGACACGAACCCAAGCACGAGCGTCGCCTCCCTGGTCTTTGACTCCTCGCTCATGACCGATCTCCAGAGGTCCCAGGCCGAATCGCTGAGGGGAGAGAACATCACGATGGGCCAGTTCATCTCGACGGTGTACCCGTCGTCGTGGGCCACTCTCTCGAATGTCTACAGGACAGCATACAACCAGAAGATGATGGACTGGAGCCA
>JAJRBP010000130.1 GCA_028679405.1 Methanoregulaceae archaeon
CTGATCGCACGAACGGTCTGGATGCCGTAGTACACGTCTCCTTCAATCATGAGGCTCCCCAGTGGGTCCCTCTCCTCCCGGTTCATCGGATTTCCCCCTTTTCCTGACCCCTGCCCATACCGGATAGTTCTTTCCTGGCCTTTCCTATTGCGATAATGGGAGGGACTCCCTTCGGACACACGGTCATGCAGTTGCCATGGAACCTGCAGTCCCACCAGCCGCGGGGAGAATTGGCCTTGAGGAGACGGGAGCCGTCGCCGGCCTCCCGGGGGTCGATGTGGAACCGGTACAGTTTTGCGAGTGCGGCTGGTCCCAGGTAATCGGGGTCGCCTGCGTTTACGGGGCATGCCCCGAAACATGCACCGCAAAGGATACAGTTCGTATAGACCTCGAGTTCTTTCACAAAAGATTGCGACATCAGGTATTCATTGTCGGGAGGACTTCCTGCAGGGTGGAGAACGGGGTCGATCTCGCGATAGTACCTGAAGAAGTTGGTCATATCCACCACCAGGTCGCGGATTACCGGGAGGTGCGGAAGGGGTTCGACCAGGATCTCTTCCCCCGGGTCCCATGGTTCGGCTGATTCAAGAGCCGGGTACGGTGAGAGCCTTACCGGTTTTTCCCCTGCGATAAGTAAAGCAGCCTGGGTGCGACAGGCAAGCCTCGGAACCTTGTTGATAAGCATCGCGCAGGTACCGCACACTGCACCGCGGCACGAGTACCTGAAGGCGAGCGAGTCGTCCGCGCTCTCACGAACCTGGAAAAGGGCGGCAAGAACCGACATCCCCGGAGTCGGCCGGACCTCGAACGAGTCGTATCTTTCCGGAGGGCCGGACCGGCGTACCTTGAGCCGCATCAGTATGCACGCTCCGCTACCTGGACCAGCCCCATAGATACCGGGGCACGCGAGATCCCGATCTTCCCTGAGCTGATGTCTGCCATCGTATGGAAAAGGTATTCAGCATCGTTCCTCACGGGAAAATCCGTTCTCGCATGGGATCCGCGGCTCTCACGGCGCTCCAGTGCGCCTTTTGCAACTGCTTCCGCCAGGAGGAGCATGCCCCCGACTTCCAGTGCCTGGACAATGGCCTGGTTGAATTCCCTCCCTCCATAACGGACACCCGCGGTCAGGTACCTCTTTCCGAGCGTGAGAATGTGCTCCAACCCGGTTTCCATCGATTGCTGTTCGCGGTAGATCCCGAAGTTTTCCGACATGGTCCGCTTCAGTTCGTCCCTGATCGTATACACGCTCTCGCCGTCTTTCCGGTCGAGAAGACGGTTCAGGTGCGCCTCCTCGCTGCCTGCCATGTCGGCTACAGCTCCGGGATTCCCTGAACCGGCCGGTGTTCCCGAAGCGATTATCGCCCTTGCAGCACGCCTCCCGAAGACGACGGTCTCGAGAAGCGAGTTTCCCCCGAGCCGGTTCGCGCCGTGAACGCTCACGCAGGCGCATTCACCTGCGGCATATAACCCCGGGACGGATGTTGCGCCGTTATTATCCGTCGATATCCCTCCCATCGAATAATGCTGGGCCGGTTGGACAGGAATCGGGCTGTCCACCGGATCCACACCGGCGAAATCGATGGCTATCTGCCTGATGCCTGGCAGGCGCTCCCTGATCCTGGACTCCCCGAGATGCCTAATATCAAGGTGGACGTATCCCCCGTCGAACCCCCGGCCTGCGGAAAGTTCGAGTTCGATTGCCCGTGCGACCACGTCCCTCGGTGCCAGTTCCATCGCCCTGGGAGCGTACCTGCTCATGAACCTCTCCCCCCTGCTGTTGAGCAGATACCCTCCCTCACCCCTTGCTGCCTCAGAGATCAGGATATTGGTCCCGAAGAGGGATGTCGGGTGGAACTGGACAAACTCCATGTCTTTCAACCGGGCACCTGCACGGAGAGCGAGTGCAACGCCATCCCCGGTATTGATCAGGGCATTGGTGGACCGCTCGAAGATACGGCCAAAGCCCCCGGTGGCGAGCAGGATCGCACCGGAGGAGAACCCGGCAACATCGCCGGTGGCAATGTCGAGCGCGGTGCACCCGAGGCAGCGACCGCCCCCGACGACCAGCGAGGTTACAAAAAATTCCTCATAGACCGGGACATTCCTGGAACAAAGTTGTTCATAAAGTGTATTGAGCAGGCTGTGACCAGTCCGGTCCGCTGCATAACACGTCCGGGGGAAGCCGGCGCCACCGAACGGCCTCTGGGCTATCTTCCCCTCAATCGTCCTCGAAAAGACCGTCCCCATGTGTTCGAGCTCCCTCACGATTCCAGGCCCCTCGCGGCACATCTCCGCGACTGAATCCTGATCTGCGAGGTAATCGGATCCCACAATGGTATCTTTTGCATGGGCCTCCCAGCTGTCCCCGGTTCCGGCGTTGCCGAGAGCGGCGTTGATCCCTCCCTGGGCAGCGACCGAGTGCGACCGGAGCGGGTGTACCTTCGAGAGGATCGCCACATCGCTTCCTGATTCGGCACATGTGATCGCGGCCATCAGTCCGGCAAGACCACCTCCGATGATCACGATATCATGGCTGTACTCAGTCATATCTCACGACTCCACGAATCGATTCAAAGGTCGTGGAGATATTAATAGCTCCCTCTGATCCATCCCTCACCTCCGCGTGAATAATAACCGGACACAACAGACTGTAGGTATGGATACTTCGGGGACCTCCCTAGTCAT
>JAJRBP010000233.1 GCA_028679405.1 Methanoregulaceae archaeon
ACTGATGGCAGGGCTCCAGGGGAGCGGCAAGACGACCACCACCGCGAAGCTTGCCAGGTACTTCCAGCGAAAGGGCCTCCGGACGGGGGTCATCTGCGGCGATACGTTCCGTCCCGGGGCGTACGAGCAGCTCGCCACGCTCTGTGCGAAGATCAATATTCCCTGCTTCGGCGATCCGGCCCAGAAGGACGCCAGGGTCATCGTGAAGAATGGCCTTGCGGCATTCGGGCACCTCGAGGTCGTGATCATCGATACCCAGGGGAGGCATGCGCTTGAGGACGAGCTGATCCAGGAGATCATCGATATCAACGTCCTTTCCCAGGCGGGGCACCGCTGGCTCGTGATCGATGCGGCACTCGGTCAGCAGGCGAGCGAGCAGGCACGCCGCTTCCACGAGGCCATCGCGATCGACGGGGTCATCTTCACCATGATGGACGGTACGGCCAAGGGGGGCGGGGCCCTTTCGGCCGTGGCCGAGACAATGAGCGGGATCGTTTTCATCGGGAGCGGCGAGACGATAGAAGACCTCGAGCGGTTCGACCCTGACGGGTTCATCTCCAGGCTTCTCGGGATGGGGGACCTCAGGGCGCTGGCCGAGAAGGCGGAAGAGGCGCTCAAGCCGGGGGATGTCGATGTAAACGCGATGATGAGGGGGAAGTTCACGCTGCGCGACATGTATACGCAGCTTGAGTCCCTGAACAAGCTCGGGCCGCTCAAGCAGATCATGAGCATGCTCCCCCTCGGGAACGTCGACGTCCCCCAAGACGTGTACGACGTCACCAGCACCAAGATGGCGAGATACAAGATCGTCATGGACTCGATGACGGGGAAGGAGCTCGACGACCCTAACCTTATCAACTCGTCAAGGGTCCAGCGCATCGCCATCGGTGCGGGGGCGACACCCGACGAGGTCCGCGAGCTCCTGAAGTACTACAAGATGATGAAACGGGCCCTGAAGGGGATGAAAGGGGGAGGGGGACGTTTCACGATGCAGCAGATGATGCGGCGTTTCGGCGGGAAATAAGACGATGATCAGATTCGCCGTGGTCGGGCACCTGGCCTCCACCGATCCAGGTTTTTCCTTAAACGACATGCCCGGGGGTGCGGGAAGGATGGATATCCTCTGCAGGTGTGTCAATACATCGCTTTTCCTCTCCCACGGGCTCCGCCGGGATGTCGAATGTTACCTGGTGCTGAACGGCGGGCCCTCGGGTCCGAAGACCGTCCTCTTCTCCGGAGAACAGGTGCGGTACCTCAGCCCGGATGAGCGGAGTGCCGGGGCACTGATAAAAAAAGCCCTTGGAGTACCGGCAGGTCTTGCGTTCAGGGAATCGACTCCCGGGGTATTCGTGAGAAAGGGAGGCCTCCTGGAGCTTGTGAAAGAGCACCGGTTCGCCATCCTCGACGAACGGGGGAACGATATCAGGTCCGCACCCGTCCCGGACGACTCCTTCCTCCTGTCGGACCACATGGACCTGACAGCAGACGAGCAGGCTTTGCTCGAAGGGGCACCGAGGTACTCGGTCGGCCCGGTCACCATCCATGCGGACCATGCCATCACGGTCCTTCTCAACCAGCGCGACAGGGAGGCGGCAGGCCTGTGAACTCCGGGGATATCCCGAAGATCCTTGCCTACGGCGAGATCTGCGACCCCTGCCTCGGGAGGTTCTTTGGGAAGCGCTCGTTCGGCCTTACCAACCGGGAACGCGGGCGATCGCTGCGGATAGCGGACGCTATTGCCCGGAATATTCCTTTCCAGGAGCACAGCGGGTCCTGCTGGGTCTGTGGAGACCTCCTCGACGAGGTAGGGGCATGGGCCGATCGTGTCTCTTCGGCAGTTTCAGGTATCGAATTCAGGACGTTCCTGATCGGGACCCGGGTCCCGCCGCTGGTCGCGGAGAACGAGGAGATGGTCTGGAGCGACCTTTCCTTAAGCGATCCCGAGCCGATCAAATCGGAGGTCAACCGGGAAGTGGGGAAGGCAGTCTCCGCACATCTTGGAAAGGAGGTCGACCTCAAACAGCCGGACCTCGTTGCGATCCTCGATATCAGGAATGGGAGTGTCGAGGTCCAGATAAGCCCGGTCTTCTTCCGCGGCAGGTACTGCAAGTTCGAGCGGGGGATCCCCCAGACCCACTGGGACTGTCGTGCCTGCCAGGGGAGAGGATGCGAGCGGTGCAACTTCACGGGAAAACAGTACATGGACTCGGTCGAGGAGCTGATCGGGAGGCCGGTCACCGCGATCTTCTCCGCTGAGACGGCAGTCCTCCACGGATCGGGGAGAGAGGATATCGATGCGAGGATGGTGGGTACCGGGCGCCCGTTCATCATGGAAGTGGTCTCGCCACGGGTACGGACTACAGATCTCGCCGACCTGGAAGAACGTATCAACCAGTCGGCTGCGGGGAGAGTCTCGGTCTCGCTCGGGGGCTGGTGCGGGCGGGACGCGGTAGAAATCATTAAATCGAACAAAGCGCATAAAAAATACAGAATCCTGGTCGAGATCGAAGGCACGGTCTCGCCGGACGAGCTCAGGACTGCGCTGGCGACCCTTAAGGGGGTCCGGATCTCCCAGCGCACCCCGGAACGCGTCTCCCATCGCAGAGCGGACCTTGTAAGGCCCAGGCATGTGCTCGACATCGAGTACATCGGAGAGGAGGGAGGTCGCTTCACGATCGAGGTGACCGGGGAGGCCGGTCTGTATATCAAGGAGCTCGTATCCGGCGATTCAGGCAGGACGCGACCGAGCCTGGCCGAGGTTCTTGGCAAAGAGGCGTGTGTAGTAACGCTCGATGTCGTGCAGGTCGAATAACGAGGAATGAATCATGGCACATCACAACGGCCCGCGGAAAAAGACGCGGTATAAACTGAAAAAGGCGCTTCGAAAGAGGGGGATCCCCCCGGTGACATCGGTCATCCAGACGTTTGAGATCGGCGAGCGTGTTCACATCGTCTGCGAACCGAGCATCCAGAAAGGGATGCCGCACAGGAGGTTCCACGGGAAGACCGGCACGGTTCTTGGCCAGCGCGGACGGGCATGGATGCTCCAGATACGCGACGGGGACGCCCGGAAGGTCGTCATCGCCCGATCACAACATCTAAAAGCCCAGAGGTAACATTCACCAATTGGTGCCGGCATGAAGGTGAAAGGGGTGATCAGCGAGGAGCGGATAACGCTCCCCGAGCTCCGCGAGGCATTGCTCCGGGTCGAAGCCGAGCGGCTTGAGACCGGGAAGGAGATGTCGTACGAACTCCGCAGGAGCATCGAGCATGCGAACCAGCTCGCCGTGATACCGGGCGAGCGGTCACGGGCACTTGTCGTGGAACTCCTTGCCCTTGAGAAGATGAAGCCGGATATCGCATTCAGGATCGCAAGTATCATGCCGAAGACGAAGGATGAGCTCCGGGCGATCTATGCAAAAGAGAAGTACTCCCTCACCGTTGAGGAGCTCGACGCGATCCTCAACCTCGTAAAGGGCTATTTTTGAGGGAGGCCATGAATGAAGGTCGAGAAGAAGGAGATCCATGCGATAGTCCTCGATGTCCTGCAGAAGGGGCATCCTGACGATCCACGACCTGTATTCAAGCGAGAGCCTATTGTCCAGGCGATCGGCATCGAGCAGTTCAAGCTCCTCGAGCTCGTCCCGAAGAACGTCGAGATAACTATCCACGAGAACGTGTATATCGGGGATGGAGAGCGGAACAAGATAGAGCGGGTGAAGCGCCGGATATCGTACGAGGAGCTCACCCAGACGGCCAGGCTCGAGCTCCCCTTCGTCATCGAACAGCTTGTGAAGGAGAGGGAGAAGGACTTCGTGCAGTTCTTCAACAAGGCGATCTCCATCAGCCCGAAGCTCCACATGCTCCACCTGCTGCCCGGTATCGGCAAGAAACTGATGTGGGAGATCCTCGGGGAGCGGGACAAGAAACCGTTCGAGAGCTTCGCCGAGATCAGCCAGCGTATCAAGTCGATACCTCACCCGGAAAAGATGATCATAGCCCGGGTCCTCGAAGAACTCCAGGACCCGAATGTGAAATATCACGTGTTCACCACGAAATGAAGGCCCACAGGGACCAGCACTTCCTCATCGACCAGGGTGCGATCGACCGGATCGCAGACCTTGTTGACGTGAAGGGTCGGGCGGTCCTCGAGATCGGCCCGGGTCAGGGAGCGCTTACGAGCGCGCTCCTTTCGAGAGGGGCCCTCGTAAAGGCGGTCGAACTTGACAGCATGCTCTGCGACGAGCTTGCGTGTCGGTTCGCACCTGAGATCGAGGCCGGCCGGCTCGAACTGATCCACGCGGATGCTGCACGGGATCCTTATCCTCCTTTCGAGATCGTCATCTCTAACCTGCCGTACTCTGCCTCATCGAAGATCACCTTCAGGCTCCTCGACACGGGGTTCGAGGTCGCGGTCCTCATGTACCAGAAGGAGTTTGCCGACAGGATGATCGCTCCGGCAGGAACCCCGGACTGTGGACGGCTCTCGATAATGATGCAGACGTATACCTGTCTCCAGAAGTGCTTCGACCTCCCGCCGAACTTTTTCTCTCCCCGTCCGCAGGTGCGGTCCACAGTGATGAAGATTATTCCACGCGGCCCGATCTTTCCCATCAGCGACCGAACATTCTACGCGGACGTGGTCCGGGCACTCTTCTCCCACCGGCGGAAGACGGTGAGGAACGGCCTCCGGGGATCGACCGGGGTATTCACCCATGAGTGGATTGCGAGAGCGATCGCCACCCTCCCTCCCGAGATCCTCGCATCCCGGCCCGAGGAGCTCTACCTCGAGGACTTTGCGACGATCGCAAACCTCACATGAACCCCCAGGTGTATAGCCCCGAGGCCGATACGCACCTCCTCCTCGATACAGTCCTTGCGGAGGTCAGGCCGGGCGATCGCGTCCTCGAGGTCGGCACAGGGAGCGGGGAGATCGCCGCCGCTCTTTTGGAAATTGCCGATGTAGTTGCGACAGATATCAACCCTCACGCGGTGAAATGCGCACGGGAACGGGGGATCGGTGTGGTCCGGGCCGATCTCCTCGCGGGGATCAGGGGTCCGTTTGACCTCGTGATATTCAATCCACCCTATCTTCCGACTGCTCCCGAAGAGAGGATGGAGGACTGGCTCGAGTACGCGCTTGACGGCGGGCCGGACGGGAGGGCGGTGATCACCCGGTTCGCCTGTGATGTAAAACGCGTCCTTGCTCCCGGAGGACGAGTCCTCCTCCTTATCTCCTCGCTGACCGGGGAGAGGGAGGTCGCCGACCTCTTCCTGAGGAGGGGATTTGCCTCCGAAGTGATCATGCGGGAGAAGGTGTCCGGTGAGGAGCTCGTGGTTATGCGTTTCCGGGAGGGGTGACGTCCGGTCAGGCCCCACCTTGATTTTTGCAGGTTCCGTGGATGTGGACAGGTAATTCACCAGCAGGGCCCTTCCTTCCCCCATAAATTTTCCCATGCATGGAAGTTCCTGTCCTACGGGATCATGCAAAATATTTTGTGAAAAAAATACTTTTTCGTAAGATATATCACCTCCGAATATTACCTCTTTACAATTCTGGGGGGTAAAGAGGGGTTCTTTGGATATCTCAATAGCGTTCATCAGAAATTTCATCGTTCCATCCAGGAATTCCAGGTAATCCGCTAAAAAACGGGCCGCCGTCTTCTCGCCGGGATTTGGGATACAGGAGAAGGATCATGAAAAAACCAATAATGAATGCGGCTTTCGCCATCGCATTTCTTGTGGGAATTGCGCTCATCGGCACGGTGTCGGGAACGAGTGAACCGGTTTGCAGCACCGCCATTAACCCTGATACCTCAGGGAATTACATTGCCTATGAACTGATATACCAACAGGATGTAGACCATGATATCCGGGTGAAGGATACCTCGACTGGTAACATAGTTACCGTGACCTTTGCCGCTGACCTCGAAACAAACCCCGCGATCTCAGGACAAATGGTCGTATGGCAGGACAACCGGAATTACGCGACGACGGGGTGGGATATCTACGGTTACGACCTGTCCACCAGCACGGAGACCGCGATCTGTACTCAGGCCGGGGATGATATCAACCCTGATATCTCGGGAGGCAGGGTTGTCTGGGAGCATGTTACCTCGGGTTCGAATCATGATATTTATAACTGGACACGGACCGGAGGAGTGATCCAGATACTGTGTGGTTTGACGTCCGACCAGAGGAACCCGAAGATCTCAGGCGATAAGGTTGTCTGGGAGGATAACCGGAACTCCGCGACGACGGGATGGGATATCTACTTCTGGGACCCTGCCACCGGTGTTGCAACAGACATTAGTGCAGGGGCATCGGCCTTTGGAGACGGGGACGATATTAACCCGGATATCGCGACTGACATCTACGGTTATGGTGTGCCGGATACGGTCGTCTGGGAATTGGCGTTTTCCGGTAGTGACCATGATATCTTTAAATGGACCTCGTCAGAAGGGGCCACCGGAATCTGCGAAACCCTGGACTTGTCGCAGAAGCCTGTGATTACCTCCTCTGACGGCACAATTATCTGGGAGGATAACAGGAATCTCGCAACAACCGGATGGGATCTCTACTGGATTTACGGGCCCTTCTCTGAAACGCAGGTTGTATTACCCGGTGATCAGCGGAACCCCTGCATTGACCAGGAAATCGCCTGGG
>JAJRBP010000160.1 GCA_028679405.1 Methanoregulaceae archaeon
AAGTGTGGACGAGGTGATGGAGCCGGCCTGCACGATAGATATCGAGGAACGGGTGGTACACCTCCGGAGGAGGATGCTCGACGACGGGATAAACCGCTTCGTGGTCACCGACAACGATCAGGTGATCGGGATCGTGACCGAGACGGATGTAGCCGTCGCAATGCGTAACTTCCGGGAAGTTGTCGAGGACCGCCACCAGGATCACCGTATCCGGAACCTCCTTGTCAAGGACATCATGAGCAGCCCCCTGATCTATGTGGACAGGGGCGCATCCATCCCCGACGTGATTGGGATGATGCTCTCCAAGGGGATCGGATCCGTGCCGGTTACCGAGCGGCAGAGAGTGGTCGGGGTCGTCACCCGTGCCGGCCTCGTGAACGCTTTATGATTTTTCGGGGGTTCAGCCCCTTTTCTTTAAAACCTGCGGTTTTGCCGGTTATTCACGATTTTATCGGGTCTCACAACCATTAATACAAATCAGGCTGTAAATTCATGCGAAACAGCGATGAGACCGATCCACCCGGTAGAACCCACGAATGACCTGGCAGCCCTGCTCGAACAGATGAGCATGTCCGGTTTTCAGGGCCGGAAGCTCGGGGAGTCGGTCAGGGTCTGGAAGGAGATGCTGGCAGACCCCGGATGCACCATTCTTTTCGGATTATCGGGTGCGATGATCCCGGCAGGAATGCAGCGCTGTCTGATAGAGATGGTCCGGCACCACTATGTCGATGTGATCGTCTCTACGGGCGCAAATATCTTCCATGACATCTGTGAACAGACCGGCATCCACCATTACCTCGGGCATCACCATGTAAACGATGGTGAGCTGTATGAGAAAGGGATCGACCGGATCTACGATGTATTCGCATTTGAGAAGGAATTCCGGGATGTTGACAGGGGGATCGCCGCGTTCGGGGAATCAATCGCCCCATTCCGCGGCTCTTCACGCGAGTTTATCGATCTCCTCGGCAGGGATCTCATCGCCCGGTTCCCGGACCGCGAGTCCCTGCTCACGACCTGTATCCGGGAGGAGGTTCCGGTCTTTATTCCTGCCCTTTCGGACTCTTCTATCGGGATTGGTCTCCTGATCGCAAGAAGAAGGGGATCAGATATCGATGTCGATCAGATTGTCGATGCGGATGAGCTTACCGTACTGGTCGAGGACGCGACGAAAACGGGTGTCGTGTACATCGGCGGGGGTGTTCCCAAGAATTTCATCCAGCAGACCCAGGTCATCGGATCGATACACGAGAAGGACCTCGGTGGCCACGACTACGCAATCCAGTATACTACCGACTCGCCGCACTGGGGTGGCCTGTCAGGGTGTACCTTCGAAGAAGCGATCAGCTGGGGGAAAGAGTCGCCGGTCACACGGCATGTCCAGTGTCACGTGGATGCCACGATCGCACTCCCTCTTGTAATATCTGCGCTGATCGGTTCAGGGGCCACCCGGGCGAAGCAGAGTGCCGTGAAGAAGACTTTCGCCCACCGGCAGGGAATTTGATGGCATTATTACCTCATATCCGTGATTCATTTTACTAATGGGAAACAGGACCTGCGTCGGAGCCTCTTTAAACCTCACGGTTCCGTCCGTTTTTCGCCGTCAGGAAAGGTCCCAAACACTTATTACCAGATCATGCCCATATAATAAAGCACCATTCATGGAGCAGCGGTCTCGCTGCGAGTGTCGAAAGATGCGAGATTCTCTGTTGAGGTAGCCAAGCCAGGTATGGCGCAGGTTTGCTAAACCTGTGTCCCCTTGGGACTCGAGGGTTCAAATCCCTCCCTCAGCGTTTGGACGAGATCTCCGGGATGAAAGAGGGATTGGATGGCTCAGGAAGAAGAAATAAAATACTTTGTACGTGTCGGCACCTCGGATCTTGACGGGACCAAGTCGGTCCAGGTCGCCCTCACGGGTATCAGGGGCGTCGGAAGGCATACGTCGCGAACGATTACAATGCTCGCGGGTGTGGACCCCCACGAAGTCATGGGAAAGCTTCCGGAAGAGAAGGTGGACCGTATCCGCGAGGTCGTCGAGAACTACTCGGAGCGGGTCCCGTTCTGGATGGTCAACAGACCGAAGGACCTCTACACCGGGGAGAGCAGGCACCTTTTCTCGGCCGATGTCGCGATGGTCCATGACGAGGACGTCAACCTCATGCGAAAGATCCGGTGTTACCGTGGGATCAGGCACGAAACCGGCCAGAAAGTACGCGGACAGCGGACCAAGTCCACTGGCAGGACCGGCACCACCGTGGGTGTGAAGAGGAAAAAGGAGTGAGGAACCAGCATGGGATATCCGGGTAAAAATCACAAACAATTCCAGACCCCCAAGCGTCCGTTCGAGAAGACCCGCATCGAAGAAGAGAAACGGCTCATGATCGAGTACGGACTCAGGAACAAACAGGAGATCTGGAAGGCCCAGAGTTACCTGCGGCGGTACCGTAAAGCAGCGAGGAACCTCCTCGGCCTGATGTCCGCAGGGGCGGACACCGCACTTTTCGAGAACAAGCAAAGGGAACTGATCGACCACATGCAGAGTGTGGGGCTTCTCGGCCCCGATGCGGACATCGATAACGTCCTCTCGCTCAAAGTGACCCAGCAGCTCGAAAGAAGGCTCCAGACGCTCGTGTACCGCCAGGGCCTCGCCAGGTCGCCGAAGCAGGCCAGGCAGTTCATCACCCACGGCCACGTCGCGATCGCGGGACGGAGGGTCTCGATACCGGGGTACCGCGTCACCCGGAGCGAAGAGACGCAGATATCCTATTACGGGACCTCGCCAATCGCCGTTGCCGATCATTCGGAACGGGCGAGAATAGCGAAGACGGGGAGATAGAGCATGGCATCCGATAAAGAAAAATGGGGAATCGCACACATCTTCGCCTCGTTCAACAACACGATCATCACGATCACCGACCTCTCGGGGGCGGAGACCGTGACGAAGAGCAGCGGGGGGATGGTCGTAAAGCAGGACCGGAACGAGAGTTCACCCTACGCAGCAATGCAAATGGCGACGAACGTCGCAGCTGCAGCCCGTGAGAAGGGGATCGTCGGCGTCCACGTGAAGGTGCGGGCACCCGGACGTGGAAAACAGCGCAGTCCGGGGCCGGGCGCACAGGCTGCAATACGGGCCCTTGCCCGTGCGGGGATGAGGATCGGGCGCATAGAGGACGTCACTCCAATCCCTCACGACTCGATAAGGGTAAAGGGCGGCAGGCGCGGAAGGAGAGTCTGATGGAGATCGTATTTTCCCGGCTCGACAATAACCTGGGGCGGTTCCGTCTTGGCGGTACCAATGCGGCATTCGCAAACACTTTCCGGAGGTCGATGATCAGCGGCGTCCGGACTCTTGCAATCGATGACGTCCGCATTTACGATAACACGAGCGCACTCTTCGACGAGATACTTGCTCACCGGCTCGGGCTCATCCCTATCCGGAGCGAATCGGGTAGCTACGTGCCGAGGGAGAACTGCTCGTGCGGCGGCGAGGGATGTTCGGCGTGCACGGCGACCTTCACCATGAGCGTGGAAGGGCCGAGAGTAGTGTATTCAAGGGACCTGATCTGCCAGGACCCGGCAACAGGGCCGGCGATCGAGAACGTTCCCATCGTAAAACTGCTCAAAGAACAGAAACTCGTGGTCGAAGCCCGTGCAGTCCTGTCAACCGGACGGGAGCATGCGAAATGGCAGCCGACAACCGCGTGCGGGTATAAGAATTACCCGATCATCACCATCGACGAGCGGTGCGATGCCTGCGGCCTCTGCGTCGAGGAATGCCCCAGGGGGGTCCTCGAGACGAAGGGAAAGGGCCGCATGCAGGTGAAGGAAGGGAAACTCGAGGACTGCTCGTTCTGCAGGCTGTGTGAACGGGCGTGTCTCGGGAGTGGTATCGGTGACCAGGCGGCGATACGCGTCACACCAGACGAGACCCGTTTCCTCTTCGTCGTCGAAGGAGACGGTTCCCTGCCGGTCAGGGAGATTGTTACCCGAGCACTCGAGGGTGTGCGGGACCAGTCCGAGGAGATCAAAGAGAAGATTGGTGAGATATCCGGAGGGGTTGCAGATGGCACAAAGGAGTAAGACAAACCCGCAGCTCACGAGGCTCATCGCCCTGCTGAAAGATACATCGAGGGAGCACTCGGTCAACGTCTGGCGCGACATAGCGGTCAGGTTCGAGGCCCCCCGGAGCAGGTATGCCGAGGTGAACCTGAGCAAGATCAACCGGTATGCATCGAATGGCGAGACGATCCTTGTTCCTGGAAAAGTGCTCGGGAGCGGAGTGCTCGAAACACCGGTAACGGTGGCGGCACTCCAGTTCTCGGCCTCGGCCCAGGACAAGATCCAGAACGCGAACGGCGAATGCATGAGCATCGAGGAACTCCTTTCCGCCAACCCGAAGGGGAGCCGGGTAAGGATCCTGAGGTGATCTTGATATGGTGACAGTGGTGAATGGACAGGATCTCCTTCTCGGGCGGATGGCAAGTGTCGTAGCGAAACGTGCCCTTGATGGTGAGGCGATCGCGATCGTGAACGCCGAACTGGCGGTCATCTCGGGGAGCCGGGCAAGGGTGCTTGGCAACTATGGGAGGAAGCGGGCACGGGGCTCGAGGGAAGGCGGCCCGTTCTTCCCAAGAAGGCCAGATCACATCGTAAAGCGGACGATACGCGGGATGCTCCCGTACAAACGCTCGCGAGGTGCCGAAGCACTCAAGCGGGTGAAGGTGTATGTCGGGATGCCCCACGAATTTGCAGGACAGGAACTGGAAGTACTCGAGGAGGCACACGTGGACAGGTTGCACGGCGGAAGGGTTGTTACCCTCGGCTCGGTAAGCACCTTCCTCGGTGCGAAATATTGATGGTGATTGTATGGTAAAGAGTATCAACACCAGCGGCAAGCGGAAGACCGCCATCGCGAGGGCGACGATCAAGCCCGGGTCCGG
>JAJRBP010000094.1 GCA_028679405.1 Methanoregulaceae archaeon
TAAACGGTGAAAGGCTATTAAAATGTTGATATGTCGTTTGTCACGCGTAAAACCTATTATTTTGACGCTCCCGGGGAAGCGAACACCCGGGACTGCGCCACGTTCGCGATCGAGCGGGCGAAGGAACTCGGCCTCAGAAAGATTGTCGTCGCAAGCACGACGGGAAAGACCGCCCTCGTGTTCCTCGAGGCGATGAAAGGGTCAGGCCTCGAGCTGGTAGTCGTCACCCACGTCATCGGTTTCTCCAGGCCAGGGGCCTGGGAATTCTCCGAGGAATCGGCCGGGCGCCTGCGGAAAGGCGGCGCACGGATAGTCACCGGCACCCACGCGCTTTCGGGAGTCGAACGGGCGTTCTCGAGGTCGCAGAAGGTCGGCGGGGGGTCGCGGACCGAGGCTGTCGCCGAGGCGCTCAGGCGGGTCGTGGCCATCGGCCTCAAGGTGGGGGTCGAGTGCGCTCTCATCGCCGCCGACCAGGGAGCGGTCCCCGTGGACGAGGAGGTCATCTGCGTCGGCGGGACTGCGACCGGTGCCGACACGGTATGCGTGATCAGGCCCTCTCACAGCTCCTCGCTCTTCGATCTCCAGGTCAGGGAGATCGTCGCGATGCCGAGAGTCAGGTAACATGGCGGGATCTCTCATCGATGCCCTGGGGCTGATCAGGAAATACCCGATGCTGTGCGTTCCCGGGATCATCTTCGCGGTCCTCTGCGGCCTGGTCATTGCAGCCGGCGACCTGATGTTCGGGTGGAAGTTCCTGATCGTGCTCCTGGTCATCGAGCCGTTCTTTGCAGCAGGGTTCCTCGGCATGACGAAGAATCCGGGCGACGGAATCGCCGGGTTCTTCAGGGAAGGGCGCAGGTACTACTTCAGGGTCCTCCTCCCCGGCCTCATCATCGGTTTCGCAATCGCCCTCACGATCCTCCTCCTGGCACTCCCGGTCTCGCTCCTCGGACCCGGGGCGCTCGGAGGGATACTGACCGGGGCATTCCTCGGGGTCACGGTGCCGTTCGTCTTCTTCACCTGGTTTTACGACGCGGCAGCGGTGTTCGAGGACCGTCGTGTCTTCGATTCGATACGGAGGAGCATCGAAGTGGTCATGCAGAACGGCTGGAAGGTATTCAGGTTCTTCATTATCTCTCTCCTGTTTGCAGGTGCGACCGGTTTTCTGCTCCTGATCGTCTGGACTGCGACGCTCTTCGACCGTCTGGAACCCCTGACCGCCATGAACGCCACCGACCTCCAGGCGTTCACTCCCGCACAGTTCGAGGCGGTTCTCGGGACATCAGGCATATGGATGACCGTCATCGTGGCGGTGGTCTGGATCGCCATCGTCTTCACCGTCACCTATGCGTACAAGTCCGTGTTCTTCCCTGCGGTCGCGACTCTCCAGCCCGAGGTAGTCATCGGCGAATACGACGAAAAGGGACGATGGTATAAGTACTGAAAAACATTCCTGGATCCTTTTTTTTTAATGAAATTTCAGGTCATTGTCGTCAGAGATTAGAGTAGCATCAAAAGACCGAGGGCGAAGAGCCCCCCGCCAAGGGTCCCGAGGATATTGGTCCCTGCATTTCCTATCAGTCCGCGGTTCTCGAGCAGAGATCCTGCAAGACTGTCGATATTTGTCCCGACCACTCCAGCAATGACACATATGGCCATAACGACGGGGCTGATCATGCCGAGTGCGAATGCAACGACGCTTATCACGACCGAGCTCCCCAGGGCAGAGATCTCACCAATCCCTGTAACCCCGCCGTTTGTTCCGGCATCCACCCTCCTGAACGTCGTGATCATCCAGGGCCGGCCCCCTGTCACCCCGATCTCGCTCGCGACGGTGTCGGCCGCAGCAGTTGCCACGCTCCCGACAAACATGGCAGAAAAGACAGGGTTTCCCGTCACCCCATACAGCACTGCTGCTACGGCCGAGACAAGACCGTTCGCAAAGACATTCCGGTAGCCCCTGGCCCCCCCGTGGGACTGTTCCACCCCGAGCTTTTCTTTATACTCAAAGCGGTACCTGGTGCAGGCGGACCCGAGAATGAAAAATGCAAGCATCACGAGGAACCAGGGAACACCCGCAAAAACGATGAGAATGAGGCCGATAAGGGCCCCCGAGAAGAGACCGCTCATGTCCGCGGTACGGGACCGGTAGGCGAAATACCCGAAACTGAACGCGACAAGGATGGCGACCGCGATGAGGCTCAGGTCCGCCTGGTAATCGAGCTCATGGAAGAGCGCCATGGTCATGGCGATCCCGAGCGCCTCGATCATGAGGGCGTCCTCCCTTTCCCCGAGGATTGCCTTGAGGAGGACCGCGACGACGACACCGAACAGGATCACCAGCGGCGCGACAACGCCGAGGTAGAGCATCACGAGCATGCACCCCGTGGCTCCGCCCGCTATGTAGAGGAGGTACGAGGAGAGGCCCCCTTTTCCTGCACGAAACGCAATCTCGCCAGCCCCCAGGATCGCAAGCGTGGAAGAGAATACGAACAGCGGAAGGATTCCGAGACCATACAGCCCGGAGATGACGATAATCGCGATGGCGATGTACCTGGTCTTCTCGATCAGCGCGAGAACCAGGGAGAAGATTATGACGATTACCGCAAGGAACCACGGCGGCTGGATGAACGGACTGATGACGACGCCGGATATGATGAGGAGGAGGGAGAGCCACGCGCCCGGCCGTTCCAGCATGAGATAGAATGGGGTACCGGTGACATTAGAATATTCGGTCGGATTCGTCAGACCTTACCGGTGCGAATAAGGCCTGTTTCCCGTATCGCACACAAAGTTACTTCGGGGGGGACTTTTCCCGAAGAAAAGCGGGTCTCATGGTATCACGGGCAGGTCTTTTCCATCCTGTCACTCATATATCCCCGGCCTGTTCCACGAAAGAAACAGTATATTTCCCACCACGACACAGCTATGAAGGAATGTCGTCGTCACAGGAACTCCCTAAGACCTACGAGTTTGACGAGGTCGAGAAGCGATGGCAGAGTACCTGGCGGGACGAGGACAACTTCTTTCGCCCGGACTCAGAGAGACCGCAGTTCGTGATCGATACCCCCCCGCCTTACCCGACCGGAAATTTCCACATCGGCAACGCCCTCAACTGGTGTTACATCGATTTTATTGCGCGTTACAAGCGGATGAAGGGCTACAATGTGATGTTTCCCCAGGGATGGGACTGCCATGGCCTCCCGACAGAGGTGAAGGTCGAGGAGATCCACGGGATCACGAAGAACGATGTCCCGAGGGAGAAGTTCCGGGAGATGTGCAGGGAGCTGACCCTCTCGAACATCGGGAAGATGCGAAAGACCCTTCGCCAGATGGGGTTCTCCGTAGACTGGAGCAACGAGTACATCACGATGATGCCGGAGTATTACGGGAAGACACAGCGGTCCTTCCTGAGGATGCTCCGGGACGGGTACATTTACCAGAGCGAGCACCCCGTCAATTTCTGTACCAGGTGCGAGACCGCGATCGCCTTTGCGGAGGTCTCCTACGAGGCACGGTCCACGCAACTCAACTTTTTTGATTTCGACGGGATAGAGATCGCGACCACGCGGCCCGAACTGCTGGCCGCCTGTGTCGCCGTGGCGGTCCACCCCGGGGACGAACGGTACCTCACCCTCAGGAACCGGAGCCTGCGAGTCCCGCTCTTCGGTCACGAGGTCCCCGTGATCGTGGACGAGGCGGTCGACCCTGCGTTCGGCTCGGGCGCAGTGATGATCTGTACCTTCGGAGACAAGCAGGACGTCCACTGGTGGAAGGAACACCACCTCGAGCTCCGGAAGGCGATCGACCGGACCGGGCGGATGACAGGTATTGCAGGGGACTATAAGGGGATGACCTCGGGGGAGTGCAGGGATGCCATCCTTTCGGACATGAAGGCACAGAAGATCCTCCGCCGGCAGGAACCGCTCGAACAGCGTGTCGGCACCTGCTGGCGTTGCAAGACCCCGATCGAGATCCTCTCGGAACGGCAGTGGTTCATCAAGATCCTCCCGGACGAGATAAGCGATGCGTCCCACGAGGTCAGGTGGGTCCCCGAGCATATGCTCCGGCGGATGGAGAACTGGGTGGACCAGATGGACTGGGACTGGTGCATCTCGCGGCAGCGTATCTTTGCCACGCCGATCCCGGTCTGGTTCTGTAGGAAATGCAATGCCGTCATGGTACCGGACGAGGAGGACCTGCCGGTCGACCCGACGCAGGTGAAGCCGCATAAGCCCTGCAGCGAGTGCGGGTGCGAGGAATTCGTCGCAGAGGAGGACGTCCTCGACACCTGGATGGACTCGTCGATCTCGGTCCTGAATGTCACCGGGTGGACAGGTCACGGGAACCCCCCCCTCTTCCCGGCCCAGCTCAGGCCGCAGGGCCACGACATCATCAGGACGTGGGCGTTCTACACGATCCTCCGGTCGGTCGCCCTTACCGGCGGGAAACCGTGGGAAGAGATCCTGGTGAACGGGATGGTGCTCGGCGAGGACGGCTTCAAGATGAGCAAGAGCCGCGGGAACATCATCGAGCCGTTCGAGATCCTCGGGAAGTACGGGTCCGATGCACTCCGCCAGTGGGGTGCCGCAGGCGCTGCGACCGGCTCCGATATCATGTTCAACTGGAACGACGTGGTCTCGGCCTCCCGTTTCCAGACCAAGATGTGGAACATCATGCGGTTCGCCCTCCTCCAGATCAGGAAGGAGAGCGGGCCTGCGACCGGCCCGGTCACCGTCCTTGCTGACCGCTGGCTCCTTGGAAGGCTCTCGGAGACGGTCGCAGTCGTCACCCTCGCAATGGAGGAGTACCAGTTCGACCGTGCGCTCAAGGCGATCAGGGAGTTTGCGTGGGAAGACCTTGCGGACAACTATATCGAGCTCGTGAAGGGGAGGATCTATACCGGCGACGTATCGAGGGCGAGCGCGATCTCGGCCCTGACCACCACTCTCGAGACTCTCTGCCGTCTGATGGCCCCGTTCATCCCCCACTTTGCGGAGGAATGCTACTCCTATCTCTCTGATACGAGCGTTCACAAACAGCCGTGGGCGGATTTCTGCTGCGAAGACCAGTCAGCCCGGGCAGACGGGGATCTTCTCGTCGAGGTTGTATCCGCCCTCAGGAGGTACAAGCATGAGAAGGGGATGGCACTGAATGCCCCGCTGGGAAAAGTCGCCATCTACACGTCGCATCACATCGACGATTCGGGCGATGCAGGGCGGGCGCTGAATGCCGATATCAGCTGGCGGACGGACCGTGCATCGCTCGAACGAGTGGTCGCCGATGTCCAGTTCGACATGGGTGTCGTCGGGCCCGCGTTCAGGAAACAGGCGAAGGCGTTCATGGACGCCGTTCGTGCACTCCCGCCTGCTCATATAGAAAATCCACCAAAACAATTCTCGCTCGGCGGTGAAATGGTGACCATACCGCCCGGGGCGTTCTCCCCCAGGGTCGCATATATGTCCGAGGGCGAACGGGTCGACGTGATCAACGTCGGCGATTCGATCGTGACGATTCAGCAGCACGCCTGATCTCACCGGCGACAAACCGGTGGATCTCGGCTTCTTCTTTCAACGCATCGACGACCACGAACCTGGAGGGCTCGGCACTGGCGAGATCCAGGTAGTTCTTCTGGACGAGCCCGAGGACCTCCTCCTGTTCGAAGTGCTCCTGCCCGCCTGACCGCGACCTCCGCGAAAGCGCCTCGTGCACGGGAAGGACGAGGAGGAACGTCAGGTCCGGGGCGACTGTCCAGCCGTCATGCACCTCCCGGAGCCATGCGAGAGGGTCGGGGACCGCTCCCCTGAGCGTCACCATCTGGTAGGCAAACCTGCTGTCCGAGTACCGGTCAGAGATGACCAGTTCGCCCCTGGCGAGAGCCGGCCTGACCACCTCGGAAAGGTGGGCGGCATGGTCTGCGACGAAGAGAAGGGCTTCGGCGATCGGATCGATCTCTTCCGCGATCGCCCTCCTGACCTGGTCGCCGATCCAGGTGGACCCCGGCTCGCGGGTGAATACGGGACACAGGTCGGCGAGCGATTCGCAGAGGGATGCGACAAGAGAACTCTTGCCGCTCCCGTCGATCCCTTCAATGGTGACGAGCATAATGACCTTCCCTCACATACACGACCGGGATCGATCCCCGGTGTACTGCGGTCGCAACGATGGCACCATCGAATCCTGTATCATCGAGGAGGTCCAGGTCCCCGGTCCCTGCAATACCCCCCCCGTAAAGGAGTCTTCCTTCGTATGCGGCCCGTATCTCCGGGAGCCGATTGCCGGAAAGACCTCCTTCAGTCCCCACCGACCCCATGTCGAGCAGGATGCAGCCCTCGAAATCCCAGCGGTTTGCCATGGAAAGGACCGAAACGGGGTCCTCTCCGGAAGGAATGGTCTTCCCGTCGCGGACATCCACGCTCAGGTAACCTCCATGGTACAGCGAAAGATCAGGACCCCCGGTCTCGGTCCCCACGATGTTGACCACTCCCATGAGGTAGTCCTGCGGCGAACGGCACCCCCTGTCGACGTAACAGCGATCGACGAGGCCGGCGACCGCCCTGATATCCCTGTCATGGCTGCCTGCCCCCGTGATGCGGTCGAGGTCGGCGATATATACCGAACGTGGGGAGAGGGCCTTCACGAAAGGCAGGGGTTCCGCAGATCGCGGGATACCCCACGTGAGGGGGCGGTACTGGTCCCTCCTCCCGCTCATGCCGTGCACGACGAATCCTCCCTTCAAATCAAGCGCAAGGACCAATTCCATCGGAAAACGCAATCACTATTAGGGTCAAAGTGCATTAAATCCTTATGCAATTACTGGTCAGCCCGAGAGATATCGAGGAAGCACAGCGTTCTCTCGCCGCTG
>JAJRBP010000163.1 GCA_028679405.1 Methanoregulaceae archaeon
CGGGCCCTCCGGGGGAAGGCGATTCGTTGTGCCGCCGGTCCTGCATCTCGCGGAAACGGGAGACCGAGAGCGCGAGGTACTCCCGATCGGTGTCGATACCGATGAAACGCCGGCCCCGGGAGTGAGCGGCGAGGCCCGTCGTGGAGCTCCCGGTGAAGGGGTCGAGGACGAGGTCCCCTTCTCTCGTGCTCGCGAGGACGACCCGGTCCAGGAGTGCGCAGGGCTTCTGGGTGGGATGTTTTCCGAACGCTTTCTCACGCCCCCTCGGCGAGGGGATGCTCCAGACCGAACGCATCTGCTTTCCCGGATTCTTCATCCGGTCATCGGGGTATTCGCCTTCCTTCATCGCCTCGTAATTGAAGGTATGTCTTCCCTCCTTCGACTTCCTCGCCCAGATCAGGGTCTCATGGCTCGCGGCGAAGTATCTCGCGCTCAGGTTTGGGGGAGCGTTTGGCTTGAACCAGCAGATATCGTTTAAGATATGGAACCCGAGGACCTGGAGCGCGTACCCGCACGCATATATCGAGTGATAGGTGCCGCTGATCCAGATCGTTCCTCCGTCCCTGAGCACACGGCGGCAGCCGCCGATCCATGTTCGATGGAATTCGAAGTCAGCCCCGATGCCGCCGCTCACGTCCCATTCCCCTTTGTCGACCGGGGCCCGCCTCCCCGCGTGGCAGGTAAAACCGCCGTTGGAGAGGTTGTAGGGCGGGTCTGCGAAGATCATATCGACTGATCCCTCGGGAATGGTCCCGAGGAGCGCGAGGCAGTCCCCGTGGTAGAGAAGGAACCCGTCTGCGCTGAAGTACGGCACTGGTGGCCTGTGATGTTCCGGCATCAGTATATCCCGCTCTTGCCAAGCGTCGAGGAGTGCATTATCCGGGTTACCCCGGATACGCGGTCATCTGAAGATTTAGTTCTCCCTGCTCGCACATCAAGGAACCGGAGCGGGAGCGGGTCACACATGAAATCTTTTCCGGGAATGCCGTGAAACCAGTGAGTGCCCGGGCAGATGATCCTCTTTCTTCCTGAAGGCCGGTTTTTTTAGGGCGGACTGCATCTGCATCTCTATTCCGGAGATCAGCGCCTGCGATTTTTGGAATTCTTCTTTATGTGAGCGGTCGAACCTATCTTAAGGTACCGTATGCAGCACAGAGTCCAGGAGATGATGCGCCTGATGGCGTCGAAGATCGGGGCGATCTCGTTTGCACTCTCCGAGAGCGAGATCGAGAAGTTTATCGGCGAGATAATGGGGGCGCAGCGGATCTATGTGATGGGTGCCGGCAGGTCGGGGCTTGTCGCGAAGGCATTTGCGATGCGGCTGATGCACCTCGGGTTCCAGGCATATGTGGTCGGGGAGACGATCACCCCTGCACTCCGGAAGGGTGACCTGATGGTCATCTTCTCGGGCTCGGGAAGGACAAAGACCGTCGCCGATATCGCCGAGACGGCAAAGGATATCGGTGCCCGGATCTCGCTGATCACTTCGAACCCTGACTCGAGGATCGGGATGATCGCCGATACCGTCGTGATCATCGAGCACCATCGCGACGAGGTGAAGGATGATGCGGCGGAGTTCGAGATCAGGCAGATGCTCGGCGATCACAAGTCATTCGCCCCGCTCGGGACGCTCTTCGAGACCGCGGCGATGGTCTTTGCCGATGCCATCATATCGAGGCTGATGGAAATTACCCAGTGTGACGAGAAGACTCTTGAAGGGCGCCACACCAACATCGAGTAGGAGGACCGGATTCATGGGAGAGAGGAGGAGTATCGCCGGACGAGTGAAGGGGATCGAGATATCGGGCATCAGGAAGCTCTTCGAGGCTGCCGGCCCGGACTCGATCAACCTCGGCCTCGGCCAGCCCGACTTCGACACGCCCGATCACATAAAGCGTGCGGCGATAAAAGCGATCCACGAGGGGAAAACAGGATATACTCCGAACGCGGGGATACCAGAGCTCAGGGAAGCGATCTGTGCGAAGCTCGCGAGGGAGAATTCCCTCATCTACGATCCGGGACAGGTGATCGTGACCGCCGGTGCGAGCGAGGCGCTTCACCTCGTGATGCAGGCACTCGTGGAAGAGGGGGACCGCGTCCTGCTTGCGGACCCTGGCTTTGTCTCCTATGCGGCGCTCGCGACGATCGCGGGCGGCCGCCCGGAAGGTGTGCCACTCGATGCACGGATGCATATCGATCTCGAAGCGGCATTCGAGCAGATGGATGGCGCGAGGCTCTTTGTACTCAACTCTCCCGCGAACCCGACCGGTGCCGTGGAGAGCCTTGAGTCGGTGCGGGCGC
Organism: Methanoregulaceae archaeon; assembly: GCA_028679405.1. Classification (GTDB taxonomy): domain Archaea; phylum Halobacteriota; class Methanomicrobia; order Methanomicrobiales; family Methanospirillaceae; genus JAJRBP01. The sequence continues at coordinate 2,302 of JAJRBP010000163.1, forward strand.
TCGTTGAGTATGCACAGGACGCGGGGGTGACCGTGGTGAGCGACGAGGTGTACGAGCATTTTATCTATGATGTCACGCACTGGAGCGCCGCAAGGTATGGCGAGGACGTGATCACGATCAATGCCGCTTCCAAGACGTACGCGATGACCGGGTGGCGGCTTGGATACCTTGCCGGGCCGGTAGAGTATATCGAGCAGTGCATCAAGGTGCACCAGTATTGCCAGGCAGGTGCGACCTCGATCTCCCAGTACGCGGGGGTCGAGGCGTACAACGGGGACCAGAGGCCGGTTGCAGAGATGTGTGAAGAATACCGGGCCCGCCGCGACCTTTTGTATGACGGTCTCAGGAGGCTCGGGTTTGATTTCCCGGCACCCGAAGGAGCGTTTTATGCC
>JAJRBP010000294.1 GCA_028679405.1 Methanoregulaceae archaeon
GATTCTGTCATCCAGGTACACGTGGCAGGGCCAATTTATTGTGGGATAACCAGGCCGTCTATCTGGAATCACGCTCGCCGGGTATTACAGGCCTTCCCCCGAAATCGGCCTGTTCCGTCGCTTTCATTGAATTCCGGATTTCACCGAGATAATCGAGCAGGCGGGAATGGTATTCCTCCAGGAGCATTTGCTGTACCTCAACAGACGAACTGCAGGAACACCGTGGAGCCCCGATACTCCGGATGTCTTCGGGGTGCGGGTCGTCGGCTTCGTATATTTCGTCGACCAACGACCAGACCTTCGAACACCAGCCGACAAAGTCATAATATTCAAAACCGTTTTGGGTTCCTGCCATCCGTTCGATCTCACTGACCTTCTCGTCCAGCAGGAGAACTGCTTTTTCCGGTGATATTCTCAACTGTCCCATTCCAAACCTGCCATCGACAAACTATTATCAAATGGGAGTCGTTAATGGAAAATAATTTCCGGCACCGGGAAATCCAAAAAAACAGTTATTGGGAAGCCGCACCGGTCGAAAACGCGTCCAGCGTCGTCTGCTTCTCATGGAGCATTCCGGAGAGGAGGGTGCTCTCCCCGACGAAACGGCTGACCGGGAGCACGAACCGCTGCGAGACATCCGCGAGCGCCGACGGGATGTCCTCGTATTCCACTGACTTCTGGAGCATCGCGTTCCGTACGTTCTCCCTGACGTTGAAGACCCCGAGCGGGACGTACCCCCTCCTCGCCTCGCGGAGCACGATCGCCCCGGCCTGTTTCCCCTCCTTCGCGAGGGTCTCGAGGACCGCCATCTTGCACGAATAGTAGCAGCCCCCGACCGAAGAGTACTCCGTCTTCCCCCGGTTGGACTCGTGGTCGGCAAAGACGTGGTCCTCGCTGCCGAGCGCCTGGAGGAAGGCCTCCATCCACTCGTACTGCCATGCCGTCGGGACCAGCATGACCGCGTAGTGGTTGTTCAGGCTCGAGAACTCCCGCACCTGGACGCAGTCGATCACCTGATTCTTCCGGACCTGTGCGAGGAGCGAGTTCGCAATGGTCGAGTCGACTGCCGTGATCGACCATCGTGTCGGGACGAGACGGCGGTCCCGCCCGTTCCCGATCGCCCCGACCGAGAGCGCCTTCTGGATCCCGGAGAACTGGACCCCCTTCCGGTGGAGGTCGACGATCGCCTCCCCGGCCCGGAGGTCGGAATCGAAGTAGACCCGCTCGAGGTCGCGGTCCCAGGCGACGTTCCCGATCTCAAACCGCTCGATCTCAGCACTCGGGCCGTACACCGTGTGCTCGTCTGAGAACGAGCTCCCGGTCGGGGCCCGGTCGAAGGCCGCCTCGCTCTCGATCGACTTCCCCGAGAGCCCGATGTCCCGGAGCGTCTCGGTAAAACGGTTGTCGAGGTCGCGGACCCCGACCTGGTGCTTCCCCCGGACGAGGTTCATCCGAAACCCGATGATCTCATCCTGGGTCTTCTGCGCCGGGATCCATGCCTCGGGGGTGTCGAGGATCGCGGTGTCCCCGTGGAGCGGGGCGATCATCGGGCCGGCGTAGACCTTCGGGTAGTTCCACGACCCGATGAAGACGGACGGCGGCGTGCTCCCGTCGATCTCCCTGCCCACCTCCACCGACCTCATCTGCTGGGTGGTCGCGGTGAGCCTTTTCAGAAAAGCCCCTTTGCCTAACACACGCCGGACAATAATTCGATTCGCGCTATTATAGAGATGAGGATAGCGGCGTGAAAGTGGGGGGGCAGCTTGAAAATCCCTGCTCGCGAGTGCAGTCGGGAAACTTTAATGGTTCAACTGGCCCCGAAGGCAGTCGGATCTGCCGGTCACAGCCGTTCCGGTCCTCCTGCAACCATCCATTCTTCCAGCGTTCCTTCGTGGAAAATCCTGACAGGTACCGGCTCTCCCTCCCTGAACCGTCCCGCCCGGTCGTAAAACAGCTCCTGGTCGTGCCTGAGTCCGTTCGTCCGGAAGAAGTCATGCACGGTCTCGAGGAAGTCGATCTGACGCGTAAGGAATGCATTCTCGTACTCCTTGATCTCGCATGCGAGTGCAAGACACGCTTCATCCCCCATCGGCCGCTCCCATCTCCCATGCCGGTCCCGCCGTGCAACCATCCTCCATTCAACCGATCCCGCACCATCGGTGCCCCGACGGAGCATGTGCGGGTAAATGCGGCACACTGAGAACCTCCGGTCGTAGATCCCACACCTGTTCCCCTCCAGGAACCAGCACGACCCGCCGGGATCCCCCTTCGTCCTGACTGCATAACCCGAGACGTACAGGATCCCGTCCTGGTCGCAGAACTCCGGGTCAGGGGCCGGCTCCAGTGCTTCGGTACAGGTTTCCATCAGCCGCACGGCCTCCGGATCCGAGAGCCCGATGTACCCGGTGACGGCGCGGGTGCAACAGGCTCCGCAGCCCGTGCATTCGAAACGTGTCGAACGGATCTCCTCAGCCAGCCGTTCCATGGGGTATCCGAAGAGCCGGTTCCGTTCCTGAACGAGCGCCGAGATCCGGCAGCGGATGGGAACGGGAGATCCCGGTTCAAAGTGCGGGTTACCGGTACCAGTCATTCACGAACTCCGGTGATTCGCGGACACCAAATGCAAGGATGGCGACCTTCGGACCATCGGCATCCGCTTTCGCGTATGCTCATGGTTTACTGGATCCCTCCGCGTATTAAAATTCCGACCCCTGTCTGTTAGTCGCATCTCCGGGGAGCCCCGGATACCGGTAAACCGGACTGGTTCCTGGGGAAAGTCGGGCTCCTTCACGAGGCCAACGGCACTCCCCTCCGGGGATGGCGATACTCCTTAGGATGTACTTTTTTATGGTGGAACCACTGATATTTACGATCGTGAATGCCACGCCCCGTCCAAAACGAAAATCAACAGCCACTGGGCCGGACGGATCTGGACAGGTTTCCCGGAGATCCCTTACGAAATCTCTCCCCCTGCTCCTTGTATTGGGATTTCTCGTTGTCCTCGTGGCGGCCTCTGGCTGTCTTTCCAGCCCGCCGCCTGTGGCACCCGTGCCGGGAAACGGGACACCCGTAACAGGGTCTGCGGGAGGGCAGCCAAACGGCACGGAAAAGACGTCCCCGGCAGGATCCGGACCAATAATCCCCGAGAACCAGTCCGATATCAATTTCACTGCCAGGCTCTTTTACAACCGGAACTGCCACGAATGCATGGAGACAATCACGTTTCTCCAGAGAGACTACATCCCGGATCACCCCACGGAACGTGTCGAATATATTGACGTCTTCAACAACCCGGAAAACCTGCGGATGTTCCAGGAGGCCAACGAGAAGTTCGGGCGTCCCCTCTCGAAGGTCCCGGCCCTGGTCATCGGGGACAGAGAACTGGTGGGATTCGACGAGATCAGGGCAAACCTCACGCCAGGGAGAGGGTGAGAACGCCTGCATTCC
>JAJRBP010000022.1 GCA_028679405.1 Methanoregulaceae archaeon
AACGATCTGCCAAATCATTATCATTTCCTGAATCGAACCGGTACCAAACGAAGGTTGATTCCGAATGGGAGAGAGTGGAATTTCACGTTATCAGACATATATCATCATCGGCATCCTTGCCGCCTTCTCTATCTTCGTCCTCTGGATCCGGCTTCTGCCGATGTTCCTGATGAATGGAGTCGATATTCTCAATGTGGTCGGCAGCGATGATCCCCTTTACAATTTGAGACAGATCGAGTCAATGGTCCAGAACTTTCCTGCGTACGGGTGGTTCGACCCGATGACACTGTTCCCGACGGGGAATACCATCCATTGGGGGCCGCTTTTCATCTGGCTCATTTCTGCGGTATGCATTGTGGCAGGGGCGACCACACGTCCTGAGATCATCCAGCTCTCCCTGGCAGTCCCCCCGGTTCTGGCGGCATTCATGGTACCAGTCGTTTTTCTGCTCGTCAGGAGGATTTCCGAATGGAAAACGGGGCTGATCGCTGCAGGATTTATTGCGGTCGTTGCAGGGCAGTACTTCTTCAGGTCGCTCTTCGGATACCTCGACCACCATATTGCGGAGGTCCTGTTCTCAACAATCTTCTCGCTTGGGTATATCTGGACACTCGGTTATATGAAGGACCACCCGGTTGATATTGGCAAATTCCAGACGTTTCGAGTACCCCTCCTGCTAAGTGGCCTGACAGGAATTTCCTTTGTAGTTGGTCTCTACACCATGCCGACTATGATCCTCTTCGCCCTCGTAGCAGGAATTTTTACGATTATTCAATTCATATGGGACTTTGCAAGGAAGCGCCCCAGTGATTATCTCCTGCTCCTCAATACTGTTGTATTCGGGATCGCGACTTTGGGATTCCTCCTTCTCGGTGCGAAGACCGAAGGACTGCAGTTAAATTTCTATACACTCGGTCATGTCCTGGCGTACCTCATACTGATACTTGGGACGGCAGTGCTTTTCTGGCTCGCCCGTATACTCGCCGGGAAGAATCCGGTGCAGTATGTCCTCTCGATCATCGGGATTGCAGTTGTCGCAATTGCCGTGCTGTTCTTCGCGGCTCCTTCCATATACAACACACTCATCGGGGGGATCATCGAGTTCTTCGGGCAGAGCCCTTACTATCTCACGATACAGGAGGCGAGGTCCTGGACACTTCCTGAAGTCTGGGATACCTACAGTTGGGGGATCATCCTGGCATTCGGCGGATTCATTGTGATGATCTACGAGTCCATCCGGGATGAGAGGCCCGACCAGCACTACGTCCTCATATGGTCGGTTATCATCCTGTTCTCCACCTGGCAGCATATCAGGTACGAGTATTTCCTGTCTACGAACATCGCGATACTCTCCGGGATCTGTGTCGGGTATCTCATCAACTGGTCATATCCTGAAGCGGGCAGGGCCTTTAAACGAATGAAGGAGGAGGAACCCGAGGTAAAGCAGCCGAAGAAAGGGTCAGGCGGGAAACAACGTAAAACAACGGCTTCCAGGCAAAAGGGCACATCTCCAAGGACTGCTTCCTGGAAGGTCCCTGTTCTCGCCCTGACCGTAGTCCTCGCGATCCTTTTCGTATACTCTCAGGTCGATTATGAATACCGCGTCGCATCCGGCAGCGTCATCAACATGAACCAGGACTGGCGCGAGTCGCTCGAATGGATGGGGGCGAATACACCTGATACCGGTGTCGATTATTATAAGGTGTACGACAAGGCAGGGTTCGTGTATCCTGACACTGCTTACGGGGTAATGTCCTGGTGGGACTACGGGCATATGATCACGTATATCGCGAAACGCATCCCGAACGCAAACCCGTTCCAGGCAGGGGTCGCTGGGCCGTACGGCTCTGCTGCCTACTTCATGTCATTGACCGAAGAGGATGCGAACGTGATCGCAGACCACCAGGGCACCCGCTATGTCATTACCGATATCGAGATGGACACCCAGAAATTCTGGGCGATGGCCACATGGTTCAATGCGACCGTCGGACCTACCCCGTATCAGAGGATATTCCTGATTCCCGACCAGGCCACCCCTGGGGCGTACTCATCCGCGACGCTCTATCAGGCACCGTACTATGAAACCATGGTCTCCAGGCTCCACAATTTCGACGGCTCGATGGCCGAACCATCGCAGGCAGCCTATGTTGAATATTCACTCCCCACCCCGGACCAGCCCTATCCGGCGATAATCCGCGCACAGATGATGAATGCCTCATCTGCCGTCGCAGCCGCCGAACAGTACAACCTCAGGCCTGATGCCGGCTATGAAGCGGGAGTCGTCAGCTCCGGTCTCCTCGAGGCTATTACGCCGGTCTCTGCTCTCCAACATTACCGTCTCGTACATGAGTCCCCGAGAAATGTCTTTGCATCCCAGACCCAAAGCCAGACCCCTGATGTCAAGTATGTCAAGGTCTTCGAATACGTGAAAGGAGCGGTCATCCGTGGCGAAGGGACGATCGAGGTCCAGCTCATCAGCAACACAGGAAGGCAGTTTACTTACCGCCAGCAGAGCGAGAATGGTACGTTCGTCGTACCTTACTCGACCACAGGGAATCCGTACGGGGTCAGGGCATCAGGAAAATATCGCGTGTCCGGAACCGGCCGGGAGATCGACGTCCCGGAGGACGCAGTGCTGCAGGGTACCCTGATCTCCTGAGATGCAGCACTGCACTGCAATATTCGGGGAGGTGTTCGCGAAGCATGAGATGGACCTCCACACCGAGTCCGCAGCCCGGATCCGAATCGCCCGGGCCGGCGTGCCTGCTGGTGTGGAGATCGTCATGCCGGAGCCAGCCACCGAGGCTGATCTCGAAAGGGTCCACCTTCCCTCGTATATCCGGATGATTCGCGAGCTCTCCTCGTACGGCGGTATCAGGTATATCGATCCCAACACCTATGTCACCGCAGATTCCTTCGACGTCGCATCGCATGCAGCGGGCGCTGGGATTCAGGCAGCAGGTCTCGCGCTATCGGGCGTTCCCTCGTTCGCCCTTGGCAGACCTCCCGGCCACCACGCAGAACCGGACCAGGCAATGGGATTCTGCCTTTTCAACAATGCGGCAGTCGCAGCTGCCTGGGCACTCACCAGGGTCCGCCGGGTAGCGATCATCGACTGGGATCTCCATCATGGAAACGGGACCCAGAAGATATTTTACGGCACGGACCGGGTCCTCTACTGCTCGATACATAAGGTGAACAGTTTCCCGCGCACCGGATGGGTTGACGAGATCGGGACAGGACCAGGGAGGGGATTCAACGTAAACGCCCCGATCCGCGAGGGAGGATCGATCTCCGATTATCGCAGGGTCTTCGAGGAGGTATTCTCCGATGTGATCGGAAGGTTCGAACCCGATCTTGTCATCGTCTCTGCGGGACAGGACCCTCTCTCCGACGACCCGATCGGAGGGATGCTCCTTACCCCGGGGGATTTCGCTCTGCTCACCAGTATTATTCTGGATTCAGCCAGGTCCCCCCTCGCGCTCGTGCTGGAGGGGGGGTACGGCCCCTCTCTTGGCCTCGCCGTCACCTCCATATTCCATGCATTGACGGGAGAGATGCCAGACCGCCGGGATCTCGAACCTGGAAAGGCCAGGGAGAGCACAGAGCGGATCATCTCGGAGCTCCGGGCAATCCTCATATGATCGTCCCAAAAGGATTTTGAAGATTGCATGCAATCCCTTCGGTACCATGCAGTCGGGTGAAATCGCAGTAGGGATGCAGGTCAGGTACGAACGAACCGGAACGACCGGAAAGGTGATGAGGATTGCGAAAGAGGAGGGGGAATGTTTTGCCGAGCTCGACAGCACTCACCTCCTTTACAGGATCGACCAGCTGGTCCCCACTGGTTCCCTGGCCCGTAAGGCTGTTCATGATGAAAAGCGGGAGGACCAAAAGAAGCAACTTGAAAAGGAGCGATCGTTCGCATCAAGTGGAGAGTTCGCAGAATCAGTGAAGAACATCGATCAGAGCTGCGAAGGCGGCGGATAAGAACAGATATCTGATCGTACCGACGCTCCCTGCGAGAAGATCCGGGTTGTACCGACCATGCGGTATTCCACTTGCCAGGAATCCCCAATCTCTTGTTTTATTCTCAAGCCCCTGTCGGGGACCATCGGGATGAGGAAGAGGACCCGGACCCCACCCGACCGTGGGGTATTCCACTTGCCAGGAATCCCCAATCTTTTATTTTATTCTCAATCCCCTGTCGGGAACAATCAGGATAAGCAAGAGGACCGGGTACCCCGCCCGACCTTCCGGTGAACAGCCATGTCTGCACAGTGAGTCCGGTTCGCAGAGGATGCAGTCACCTGTCATGTATAAGTATCTTCATTCTATACTGAATAGGGAGGTTCGATCTCGTTTGCGGGATGTTTCTATACCCAGCGTCAATATCGGTGTTGTCGGGCATGTTGACCATGGCAAAACGACGCTGGTCTACGGCCTGACCGGTTCCTGGACCGACAGGCATAGCGAGGAGATCAAGAGGGGGATCTCGATCCGGCTGGGGTACGCGGATGCGACACTCTACCGTTGTACCAAATGCGAAGGCTCCGAGGCCCTCTCAACCCGTCCGGAATGCCCGGTGTGCGGCTCCAAGGCCGTTCCTTTCCGCTCGGTATCTTTTGTGGATGCTCCCGGTCACGAGACCCTGATGGCGACCATGCTCTCGGGTTCGGCGTTGATGGACGGAGCGATGCTGGTTATTTCAGCGAACGAGACCTGTCCGCAACCCCAGACGAAGGAGCACCTGATGGCTCTCGAGCTGGTCGGGATCAAGAACATCGTTATCGTCCAGAACAAGATCGACGTCGTCAGCCAGCGGGATGCAAAGACAAATTACGACCAGATAAAGGCATTTATCAAGGGAACTATCGCGGAAAATGCGCCTATCATACCAGTATCGGCCCAGAAGAACATCAACCTCGGGGCGCTTATCGAAGCCCTCGACCAGACTATCCCTGAGCCTGAGAGGCAGCCGGGCGCTGAGCCCCTGATGCTCATCGCGCGCTCCTTCGACATCAATAAACCCGGGATCAGCTGGAAAGACGTGAAAGGCGGGGTAATCGGCGGCTCTCTCATCAGGGGTGCCCTTATCGAAGGGGACGATATCGAGATCAGGCCTGGGCTGCAGCGTCAGGTCGAGAACCGCATACGCTGGGACCCGATCGAGACGAAGATCACCTCGATCACCGCGGGATCGAAAAAAGTAATGGAAGCTGCTCCGGGAGGGCTTCTCGGTATCGGTACCAAACTCGATCCCGCACTGACCAAGAGCGATGCGCTCGCAGGCCAGGTAGCAGGCCGGACAGGATCGCTCCCTCCCGTCTGGGATCGGCTGAAATTCCGTGTCACCCTGATGGAGAGGGTCGTGGGATCGAGCAGTGAACTCGTGATCGAGCCGCTCAAGCACCATGAACCACTCATGCTCTCGGTCGGGACGGCCGTTACAGTCGGGGTTGTCACGAATGCAAAGAAAGACGTGGTCGAAGTATCCCTCAAAAGGCCGGTCTGCGCAGAGTCGGGAGCCAGGATTGCGATCAGCAGGCAGGTGGGGGCACGCTGGCGGCTGATCGGGATGGGAGTACTTCAGGAGTGAAGGTCCTCCTCGATACCAATGCGCTGATGATGCCGTTCCAGTTCAGGGTAGACCTCTTCGAGGAGCTTCGATCGCTCGTCGGGGTATTCGAACCTGTCGTCCTCTGTGAAGTCCTTGTCGAGCTGCAGAAACTCGCGCGCGGACACGGGAGGGACGCAGCCGCTGCCAGGAGTGCCCTGACACTCGGCGAACGCTGCATGCGTTCAGGCGGGGACGAGGACGGACGAACGGTTGACAAAAAGATTATCGATTACGCGGTCAAGGAGGGATGTATTGTGGTGACAAACGACAGGGCGCTCCGAAATTCGCTGCTTGTGAACCATATTACTGTTATATCACTGCGTAACCGAAACAGACTGACAATATTGAGAGGGTAGGTGATGGCTGTTGTATTATCGGATGAAACTTACTGACAAGGTCAGGGTCCCCCCCCACAGGCTCGGAGAGGAGCTTGGGAAGGTTATCCTGGACGTGCTCCAGGAACAGTTCGAAGGGAGCATCGACAAGGAGATCGGTGTTTTTATCGGGGTCACAGGGGTAGACCAGATCGGCGAAGGAGAACTTGTTCCCGGTGACGGAGCGGTGTATTACGACGTTGAGTTCGAGGCCCTGGTGCTGCGGCTTGTGCTGCAGGAGGTCATCGAAGGGCTCGTGGTCGAGACCACGACATTCGGGGCGTTTGTCGGACTCGGCCCTATCGATGCGATGCTGCACGTAAGCCAGATCTCTGACGAGTACATCAATTACGATGAGAAGAACTCGCGCCTTATCTGCCAGGACTCGAAGAGGTTCATTGCAGTCGGGGACAAGGTCCGGGTGCGTGTGGTCACCCTGAGCCTGAACGAGAGGGAGCCGCGGGACAGCAAGATCGGCCTGACGATGCGGCAGTCCGGGCTGGGTTCGTTGTTATGGCTCGAAGAAGACCTCCAGAAGGAACTGCAGAAAGAGAAGGAGAAAGGAGGAGAGCGTGGCAGCAGGTAGGAAAAAGCAGGGGCAGGTCTGCAGGGAGTGCCACCGGCTTGTCGAGGGGGAGGCCTGCACGGTATGCGGGACTTCGAACCTCAGCACGGACTGGGCAGGATATATAGTCATCATCGATCCCGAACATTCAGAGATCGCGAAACGCATGAACATCAGACTTCCCGGGCGATATGCGCTCAAGGTCCGCTGAATAATGTTCCGGCTTCCTGCGGGCCGGAGGCACCTTTTCAAAACCCCCTTCGGGAAGCTGTACCCCGATATCGAAAAGATCATCCCGATTCTCGGGAACTCAATTCTCTACACGGTCGGGGACGTGGTCACGTATCACCTTCTCCAGCGTGGAATCCAGCCCAAGATCGCAGTCATCGACGGACATACGATGAGGTCTCCATGCAACAGGATTCCTTCAGTATATTCCCGGGTTATTACAGTTCCAAACCCTGCGGGCTGCCTTAGTGACGAGCTTATTCTCGCGTTGAAGGACGCAGTTGCAGACCCTCCAGCCCTTATTTTCGTTGAGGGCGAGGAGGATCTCGCGGTAATCCCGCTCGTGATTGCGGCACCTGACGGCGCTTATATCCTCTATGGTCAGCCTGGGGAAGGGATCGTCCTCAGGGTGGTAGATCAGGAGGCCAGGAAAGAAGCGGTCAGGCTTTTAGCCCTTTTCGACGAGGCGTGAGAGGAGTTCAGGGAGGCTCCCATCAAAGAGACCTTCCCGATGATATGATTTATAAGACCAGATTGCGTATTATAGGAAGATACCGATGGAATTTGAGATCACCAATGATAAGAGAAATGAGCTCCTTATGAGGAGAGAAGTGGATTATACTCTCCGTTTCACGGGGCCGACTCCCTCCAGGGTTCAGATCGGAGCGAAACTTGCGGCAATCCTCAACGTCAAGGAGAATCAGATCGCCCTCGATTCACTGAGGACAAGGTACGGAAGGATGGAGCTCAAGGGAAAAGTCCGGGTCTACGACTCCGACGAAGCCAGGCAGAAGACCGAACGCTCGTACCTGACTGCACGGGGTATTCCAAAACCTAAAGAAGAAGGAGCGTAAAGGAGATGGCAGCGAAGGCGAAAGCAAAGGCCGGGGGAGTGAAGAGGAGCTCCTATTTCAAGATCGAGGGTGACAAGGCAACCATCGGCAAGAAATACTGCCCGAGATGCGGGCCGGGTTTTATCCTTGCAGAACACAAGGACCGCGTTGCGTGCGGGCGATGCGGATATACTGAATTCAAAAAATAAATGCCATTTTCTGGGAGTGTTCTCGGTATTGAGGGCACCGCTTGGAATCTGAGTGCTGCGGTTTTCGATAACGAACTCGTCTCGCTTTTTTCCAAACCCTATAAACCCGCAGCCGGGGGCATCCACCCGAGGGAGGCGGCCCAGCACCACGCAGCGGTAATGAAGGAGGTGATCACCCGCGTACTCACCGATCCCTCTACGATCTCAGGGATCGCATATTCGATGGGCCCCGGACTCGGACCATGTCTCAGGTCGGTCGCCACCGCCGCCCGTTCTCTCTCCCTGGCCCTCGGTGTCCCGTTGATCGGGGTAAATCACTGTATTGCCCATGTCGAGATCGGGAGGTATGCAACAGGGTGCGACGACCCGGTGGTGCTGTATGTAAGCGGCGCGAATACCCAGGTGATCGGGTATCTGAACTCCCGATACCGGGTATTCGGGGAGACGCTCGATATCGGACTCGGAAATGCACTCGATAAATTCGCACGGTCGAAGGGACTGCCTCATCCGGGGGGTCCTGTGATCGAGGAACTGGCGAAATCAGGATCCTATATCGAGCTCCCTTATACGGTGAAAGGAATGGACCTGGCTTTCTCAGGCCTCGTGAGCGCGGCAAAAGACAGCATTGCCGGGATGGAGGACGTCTGTTGCAGTCTCCAGGAGACTGCCTTCGCCATGTGCGTGGAAGTTGCCGAAAGGGCGCTCGCACATACCGGGAAAGAAGAGGTACTCCTTGTGGGGGGTGTGGGGGCGAACACCCGGCTCCAGGAGATGCTGCACGTGATGGCGGAAGACCGTGGCGCAACCTTCCATGTCCCGGAGATGCGATATCTTGGGGACAACGGGGCGATGATTGCCTATACGGGGAGACTGATGCTCGAGCACGGATGCACGACCCCGATCGAGGTCTCTCACATCAACCCGTCCTCCCGGGTCGACCAGATCGAGGTCAGTTGGAGGACTGGCTGGGAATCCCCCTCTCCGCTTCACAATGAACCCGTGAAGGAGATCCACTGGACCGCACGCGGCGCGGAGGCAGTAGTCGGGTTCGACGGGACCTTTGTTTCGAAGCGCCGATGCTCGAAAGGTTACCGGGTATCTGGGCTCGATCGTCGGCTGATCTCCGAGCGGACAAGGACGGAGTCCCGCCTGATCGCGATGGCGCGGCGGGCCGGTGTCTCCACACCAGTAATCCGGGATATCACGGAAGATACCATCATGATGGAGATGGTCCACGGGCAGGCCATGAAAGATACCCTCACCAGTGGAAATGCGTACGAGGCCGGGCGCACGGTAGGACTGCTCCACAGTGGCGGGATCGTTCATGGCGATCTTACGACCAGCAACATGATCATGCGGGAAGGCACCTGCGTCCTGATCGATTTCGGGCTTGCCTCCGCAACTACCGAGACGGAACCCAGAGGTGTGGACCTGCATGTATTCTTCCAGACACTCGAAAGTACCACCGATAACGCATCAAACCTGAAAGAGGCCTTTAAAGCAGGATACTCGAGCGAGTTCGAAGGGTCGGAGGAGGTATTCCTCCGTGAGGAGGAGATCCTCCACCGGGGGAGGTATCTTTGAGGCTTGCCATAGTAACCGGGAACCGGCACAAGGCGGATGAGATTGCTGCGTTTTTCGCCGGGATCCTCGAGACAGAGCATGTAGGTATGGACTGCCCCGAGTACCGTGACGACGATGTCGGGGAGATCACGAGACAGAAGGCGATTTTTGCGTTCAACACCCTTCGCAGGCCCCTCATCGTTGACGATACCGGATTTTCGGTGGAAGCACTCAAAGGATTTCCCGGTCCTTATGCGGCGTATGTCCAGCGGACAATCGGAAACGAGGGGATTCTCCGGCTGCTTTCAGGTGTGGATAACAGGCGTGCATTTTTCGAGACCGCGATAGGGTATGCAGACGACCGGGGAGTCCGGATATTTCGCGGCAGGATCGACGGCTTCATCGGCGGGCCAAGGGGGGACAATGGATTCGGGTATGACCCGATCTTCGAAACCGGTGGAAAGACCCTGGCCGAGATGACGCTTGCAGACAAGTGCCATATCTCGCACAGGGCCCGGGCCCTCGAATCGCTCCTGGAATGGCTCCGGTGCGAGGGACTGGCTTACCCCGTGACTAAGGAATGAATAAAACCATGAACTGCGGGTGTTTCGGGCTGGTTCCCAGGATCAATGATATGAGTACAGCCGGGTGTAGCACCGGCCTCATGTGGATGACGCCGTCATGACGCCGGATTCGATCCGGAGTTTGATCAACAGGCGACGGGTGGATCTCCAGGAGACAGCAGGGTATCCGATCGAGCGTCTGGCTGAGATCATACGCGAAGTAGGGTTCTCATGCGATTGCTGTACCCGGTGCTGCACCGCCGATTTTAATGGTCATGTATTCCTCCTTGATAAAGACGCGGCGAAGATCAGGACCCTCGAACCAGCTGGTCTGGTCCCGGCGCCGGGATACGAGTTCTGCGACCAGCACGGCATGTTTTACGTCTCCGGGTACTCTCTCCGCACCCGTCCGGACGGCACCTGCATATTCCTGCTCAACGACCGGTGCCGGATTTATGCGGATCGCCCGGAGATCTGCAGGGTATACCCGTATATGCTGCACCGGGAGCCCGACGATGCCGGGGTCCTGGACTGGCGCCAGATCAGCGGCCTCGACGAACATGGGACTTATCACGACAAGATTTCAGACGACGAGTCTCTGACGATTGCCAGGATGACAAAGGAGTACGAACTCTCATTCCTCTCGCAGGAGATAGCATTCCTGGAGTTCATTCTCGAGTATTTCGAACGTCAGGGCCTTCGACACGTGAAACGTGTGTACGACCTCCGTATGCGGGATTTCCATAAAGGTCACTCCATCGATGTGTACGTCTGGAATGGCCACGGTCTTGAACTGAACGCGGTCGGAAAAAAAGTATCGGGAACAGGAGCTGGATAGTGAGGGGTACTATCCCTTTTCTATCATCTGCTTGACCATTTTATACGTCTCGATCTTGAACTGGAGCTGTTTCACCCACGCCTCCTTCATCATGATCTTCGCCTCGATCTTACGGGCGATGAGCTTCTTGACCTGGTCGTCAGAGAGCCGCTCCCACATCTTCTCCATGAGCTGATCCTGCGCCGGATGCATCATTCCCATACCATGCATTCCCATGTGCTCTGTCATCCTCCACTCACCTCCATTCATCTTCTGGTGTCCGGATTATCGGACGAGATGCCTGTGTCTCATTCAATATTTATATCTATCTCAGATCGGATTTGGAGGATGTTATCTGCAATTTTTCAGCCATGATCAGGTAAAATGCTGAAAGGCCTTTCCAGTTTCCCCATCGCTCCGCAATCACCCTCGCCTCCTCCCCGGAGATCGCCCTTCCTCCGCTGTACGTCCGGGAGATCAGCCGCCTGATGCCAAGGTCGTCGGCCGGGAACGCGTCGAGCCGGCCCAGCCCGCGGAGAAGGGTAAGTTCCGCAGTCCAGGTGCCGACTCCCCTCAGCTTCCGGAGTTCCCCGATCATTTCATCGGTTCCTGAAAGACCGGAGAGTGATTCGAGATCGAGAGCCCCTTCATGGATTGCACGCGAGATCGTGATGACATATTCCGTTTTTTTCCAGGAAAGCCCGCACTCTCTCAGGCCTTCAGGAGTTGCCGCGGCAAGTCGCCCTGGACCGGGAAATGCGTAGATCTTTAAACCCCCGACCTCGAGCTGGTCCCCGTATTTCAGGACCAGCCGCCGCTGCATCGCGTGAGCAGCACCAAGAGAGATCTGCTGCTCGATTATCGAGTCAACGAGGGCTTCGTAGACAGAAGGAGTCCGGGGGCTTTTGAGGCCACGAAGGTCCCGGGTCAGATCTGAGAGAACCGGGTCCTCATGGACGGCATTATAGAACGGCTGGAGATCGAGGTCCAGGTTGAGAATCCAGGAAAGCTTGTCCCCCGCCTCGTCTTTCTCTTTTTTTTCCAACGGGTAATTCGAGCTCAACCGGGCTTTCAGGACCGGTTTCTCAACTTCCCCGGCTGACGTGACACGTGACAGTGCCAGGCCGTCCCGGAGCCGCAGAGCCTGCGAGAACCGGCCACTCTCATACCGGCTGAATGAAGGTTCCCCTCCCGAGAAGATCGAAGCGCTCAGATCGAAGTCATAGGGAGACCTCGGCCTGATTGTGAGATTTGCATGATAGTTCGTACTCATGAAGTCATGTCCACCGGGGGTACCCGTTTTCCATCCCCGGTTTAATATTCCTTTCGCCGAATCCTCTAAAGGTCCCACAGGTAACCCCGGACCTCTTAAAAAGGGTTCCGTGGTTGTTTCCGCACCGTGCATTTATGGGGAAGGGCGCTTTTACGGAACCATTCGCGGGCATCGGGTAGTGATCATGAGCATCCGGCGTCCACGGTCCGGATAAATGCCGGTGGACAAGTCTGACCGATCTCTCCTTCCAGTCCTGGTATCCGATCTTCGTACCCGGTTACCCACGGTTTACCTCTCCTTCCGCTGCATTACCACAAGTCTTCTGGCAAACCCGAATTTCTCGTAAAAAGCAAAGGCCTCATGGTTTCCTTCCGCGACCGCAATCGTGATCGGTGAAGCTCTTTCCCTATCGAACCACCCGAGTGCACCGGCCACGAGCCTGCTGCCGATCCCCCGCCCCCGGAAATTCCGATCCACGAGTATCGAATCGATCTCCCCCGCCCTTTCACCTGATACGGTCGCGACGCAGTATGCTACTGGCAGATCATTCCCCTCGATTTCGGCGATTTCTATCCTGATCTTCCCTGAATCCGCCTTCTTTCTGAGTTCGGAGGCCCGGTCTTCGAACTTCCGATCTTCATAGACATATCTGAAATCGACTGAGCGAGTGGCCGCTTCCCTGATGAGCTCTTCCCAAAGAGACCTGATGCGTTCGAGATCCTTTGGCGGGATCGTCCGGTATCTGATATCTTTCATCTTCACCCCGATTCCGGAGGGTCTCCAAATCCCTGACCCTTCCTGTTGTGAAAGTCCTGCCAGGATCGCACGGACAGGAATTAGAGAATCTTTATATCATGAGATTCATCACTCAAGTTCATATGATTAAGGTCGCCATCAACGGGTACGGAACTATCGGAAAGCGGGTCGCGGATGCGGTTGCCGCACAAAAGGACATGAAGATCATCGGGGTCTCTAAGACCCGCCCGAGCGCCGAGGCTTTTATTGCGCAGCAGCGCGGGTATCCCCTTTATCTTGCGGATCTCGCGAAGAAGAGCTCCTGTGAGAATCTTGGTCTCAAGGTCTCGGGAAATGTCGAGGATATGATCAAACAGGCCGATATCGTGATCGACGCAACGCCCGGCGATGTCGGCGCAAAGAACAAGCCGGTTTACGAGCGACTTGGGGTAAAAGCAATATTCCAGGGCGGTGAAGAGCACGAGGTCGCAGGCTTCTCCTTCAACTCGGACTGCAATTACAAGGACGCGATCGGGCGGCAGTTTGCCAGGGTCGTCTCATGCAATACGACCGGACTGTGCCGGATTATCCAGGCGATGGACAAGGAATACGGCGTTGCGAAGGTCAGGGCGGTCATGGTCCGGCGGGGTTCTGACCCGGGAGAAGTGAAGAAAGGACCTATCGACGCGGTCGTTCTGAACCCGGTAACGATCCCGAGCCATCACGGCCCCGATGTCCTTACGGTCCTTCCGCATATCCAGATCGTCACCATGGCGATGATCGTCCCCACCACGATGATGCACATGCATGCGATCCAGATGGACCTTGCAAAACAGGGTTCCAGGGAACGCGTGATTGAAATTATCGAGCGTCATCCGCGGATGGGCCTGGTAAGGAAGGGAACGGGGATCACGAGCACCGCGGAACTCAAGGAGTACGCGATGGATCTCGGGCGGTGTCGTGCAGACCTCTGGGAAAACGGGATCTTCGAGGAATCGATCTCGGTCGCAGGGAAGGAATTGTACCTGTTCCAGGCGATTCACCAGGAGGCCGACGTCGTGGTCGAGAACGTGGATGCGATCAGGGCCATGATGGGGACGGTCAAGGATCCCGCGGTCTCGGTCAGAATGACCAACGAGGCGATGGGCCTCAAGGCGTTATAGAATACCATTAACTTCGTTCCCACCCCATAATTTCTGATGGATCCATATGATCTGGCGACCCGGAATACCGTTGAGGTCGTCACGGAAGAGGAGCTCCGGGATCTTATCGGGCGACCGGTGAAAAGGGTATATGCCGGATACGAGCCGAGCGGCGAGATACATCTCGGCCACCTTGTGACAGTCAATAAACTCATGGATCTCAAGGAAGCGGGATTCGAGGTGGTCGTGCTCCTCGCCGACCTGCATGCGTTCCTGAACAGGAAGGGAACGATGGAAGAGGTCCGGGATCTGGCTGAGTACAATAAAAGGTGTTTTGAAGGGCTCGGTCTGAAGGGTGTTGAATATGTCCTCGGATCCGACCTCCAGCTGAAGAGGGAGTACGAGCTCCTCATGCTCCGACTCTCCCAGCAGATAACGCTGAACCGGGCAACCAGGAGCATGGACGAGGTCGGTCGCCAGATGGACAACCCGATGGTATCGCAGATGATCTACCCGATAATGCAGATGGTGGATATCGCGATGCTGAAAGTGGATGCTGCTGTTGGAGGCATCGACCAGAGAAAGATCCACATGCTCGCCCGGGAGCACCTGGCTGGCGCGGGGTACCGTTCCCCGGTCTGCATCCATACGCCGATACTCCCCGGTCTCGATGGGAAGAAGATGTCCTCTTCTATGGGAAATTACATATCGGTGGCCGATTCCGAAGAGAATATCAGGAAAAAATGCGAGAAAGCGTTCTGCCCGCCTGAGTGTGAAGAGAATGTAATCCTGCAGATCCTCCAGTACCATATCTTTCCGCGGGTTCCGGAAGTAATAATACATCGGCCGGAGAAGTTTGGCGGCGATCGCGAGTTTGCCAGTTTTGATGACCTCAGCGCTGCGTATACCAGGGGCGAGATCCACCCGCTCGACCTCAAGAGAGCGGCCGCTGAGTACCTGACAGGCATCCTTGCGGAAGTCAGGGACTACTTGTCCTGACGGGTTGGAGGTTGTCGTAGTGGATCGCGAGGCCAGGGAGACCAGGTTCGACAGGGAGCTCGAGCAGCTCGGGATAAGGATCCGCGATACGGATCAGCTGAAAGTTCGCGAGAACGTTTTTGACGAGGTTACCCTTCTTGCCCTTTACCGCCTCGCGCACAAGAAATGGATCACGTCAGTGGGGGGTTCCGTGAGCACGGGGAAGGAGGCAAATGTATTCACGGGCATGAGAGATACGCAGGAGATTGCGATCAAGATCTACCGGATCCGTACGGCAAACTTCAACGCAATGAGCTCGTATATCGTCGGGGACCGACGTTTCTCAAAGATCGGCCATTCGAAAAAGGATATCGTCTTTACCTGGACCCAGAAAGAATTTGCTAACCTTTTGCGGGCTCATGAAGTGGGAGTCCCCGTTCCAAAACCCCTCGTGTGGGACCGGAATATCCTTATCATGGAGTTTCTCGGTATGGGTGGCATCGCATACCCCCACCTCAGGAATGCGGATGTTGAGGAACCCTGCGAGGTCTATCATCAGATTCTCTCATATGTTTCCATCCTTTACAAAAAGGCGGGGCTGGTCCATGCCGACCTGAGCGAGTTCAATATTCTGTACCACGATCGGCCGTTCCTTATCGACATGGGCCAGTC
>JAJRBP010000039.1 GCA_028679405.1 Methanoregulaceae archaeon
CATTCACACCAGATTACAGGTGAAACGCAGTCGTGCGGCATCCCGCCGGGTACAGGATCCGCGAAGATGGCGTCTCAGGTTTCACGATGCTTCTCATATCCGGTATGGGGATGGACCATCGCTTCATCAGGACAGGGACGTCCGTGTGTGTCCCGGTTTTACCGATGGATACATCATCCCTGCGCCCGAAACCCTTCCCTGAGGCATCAGAGATGAAAATAATCCGTGCAGGGGTCATGGCGGTGCTCCTCTGCATTCTCGTCGCAGTCGCATCCGCAGTGACCGTCACGACCGCCCAGGACCAGGTCAGGCAGGGGGACGAGGTCGCGATCCAGGTGACCGATCTTTCCGACAACTCCACGTTCACCCTCGGGATCGCAGGGACGTTCGCAGTCACCCCGGGCAGCAGTTTCACGTTCGAGGCGGTGAACTTCCAGTTCCCGTTCAGTCTCCGGTCAAGCCGGATCACGGCGGCACTGCAGAATACTGCGACCAACGCGCTGACCGTGCAGAAAGGGGATACCGAGGTGACGAAGAGCGGCCCCTCGACCGGCGGCAGCTACTCGACGACCGCGGAATACAACATCTCGGCCGGGACCTACGAGGTGATGCGGCTTTCAGGCACGGCCGCCCCTGGCGCGTCCTCGGTCACCGGCTCCTTCGAGCTCACCGGGGTGAAGTACGGCCCGGACACCGGCACGATCACGTTCGTCGTTGCCGGTATTACGAGTGGGACGGTGGATGTCACGGCCTCGGTCAACGGAACAAGCGTCCTCGAAAAAACGATCGCGGTCGTGGCACCGGCAACAACCACGACAACCACAACGACCACGACGACGACCACAACCTCGTCGAGCGGCAGCAGCGACAGCTATTCAGGCGACTATGCGGGAGGCCCGGTCTATACTCCCACGACAAAGGTGACGACGAGAGCGACAGGGACTGCGACCGGAACGGCGACTGCAGCGGAAGAGACGACCGTGGAACAGACCCCGCCAACCACAACTGCGACCAGGATACAGACCACGGAAACGGTAACGCCGATCGAGACCCCGACACCAACCCCGTCGCCCACGAAGGCCGCAGCCGGAATGATCGCGCTTGCGGCGATCGCGTTCTTCGTACTGGCGCGGAAACGATAATCAACGTTCTTTTTTTTCCGGAGGAGTCAGGGGTTCTCCGACATGATCCCGTTTATTCTTTATTTTCCGGGAGGAGCAATCCGGAGAGCAGGGAGATCTTTTCAGGAACGCCCGTGACGACCACCTCGTCTCCTGGCAGGAGCGAAAAATCGCCCGAGGGATTCGCGATCATCTCCCCTCCCCGCCTGATCGCAAGGACCGTGACCGAATAATTCTTCCTGATGTTCAGGTCGGCGAGAGTCCTGCCCACGACGGCCGATCCTGCACCGACCGAAAGGGTCTCGATCGCGAGGCTGGGGATCGACATCCTGAGGTCCGAGAGGTCGGCGGACGTCTCCGTCGGGTTCCGGAGCATCTGGTAGGTGTCGGCGCGCACGTCGCGGACGAACCGGTCGATCGTCTCCCCCGGGATGAGGTACTTCTTCAGCACGCGCGTGAAGATCTCGACCGACGTCTCGAACTCCTCGGGAATGACCTCGTCTGCGCCCAGATTGCGGAGCAGCGGGACCTCGGTCAGGAACCTCGTCCTGACGATAATATAGAGGCGCGGGTTCAACTCCCGGGCAAGGGAGGTGATCGCCCTCGTGGAGAGGGGGTCGTTGATCACGATCACGAGGATCCTGGCCTTTTCGATGTTTGCATGCGAAAGGATCGATGCGTTCGTCGCGTCCCCGTAGAAGATGTTCTCCCCTGCCTTGTGCTCCCGCGAGACCGTGTCCGGGTTTAAGTCGATCACCACGTGGGGGATCCCCCCGGCATTCGCTGCCTGGGAGAGGTTCTTCCCGTTGAGCCCGTACCCGACGATGACCAGGTGATCCGAGAGGGTGGTGGGCGGGAGAGCTGCATCAACCACGCACCCCCGCCTGAACCGGTCCCCGAGCGGCAGGCGGCAGCAGATGTCCGCGACCCTCGGCCCCGAGGTGATGAGGAACGGGGTAAGCGACATTGTCAGCACGGTAACGGCGAGGAATACCTGCTCGCCCGATTCGGTGATGAGGCCGTAGTCCCTCCCCGGGATGGACAGGATGAATGCGAACTCGCCGATATTCGCGAGCGCGAGCCCCGCGAGGACGGACGTGCGGAGCGAGTGGCCGATGGCGAGCGTCGCCCCCCCTGCAATAACCGCCTTCACCACAATAACCACGATGACAAGCCCGACGATGAAGACCGGGTTCCCCACGAGGAAGCCGATGTTTAAGAGCATACCGATGGAGATGAAGAAGAAGCTGGTGAAGATGTCCCGGAACGGCATGATGCTCGCGAAGGCCTGGTGGAAGTACTCGGACTCCGCGAGGGTGAGACCGGCGAGGAACGCCCCGAGCGCGAGCGAGAGGCCGACGCTTGCGGTGATATACGTGACCACGAAGCAGATGAGGATGATGGAAAGCAGGAAGATCTCCGGGCTCCGGGTCCCGGTGACCCGGTCCATGAACTTCGGTATCACGTAAGCCCCGATGGCGAGGACCGCGGCGAAGAGCACTGCCAGGGTGACCCCGAGGTTCAGGAGGGCCCCGGTGACATCCGCGGTCTCCCCCGCGAGGATAGGGAGCGCGATGAGCATCGGGATGGTGACGATGTCCTGGAAGATCGAGACTCCGAGGGTGACCCGTGCGTGGGGGCTGTCGATCTCGGCCCGGTCCTGGTAGATCTTTAAGGTGATCGCGGTACTGCTGTGGCAGACGAGGAAGCCGAAGAAGAGCGCCTGTGCGGTCGTCACCCCGAAGAAGTACGAGATCGCCATCGTGGCCGCGATAGTGAGGAGGACCTGGAGGGTCCCGCCGACAAGCACGATCTTCCTCATCTGGTAGAGCGTCCGGAACGAGAACTGCATCCCGATGGTGAAGAGGAGGAAGATGATCCCTATCTCGGCGAGCACCTCGACAATCTGGGGCTCCCGGATCAGGCCGAACCCGAACGGGCCTATGAACATGCCGGTCAGGATGAACCCGATGATCCCGGGGATTTTGATGCGGTTCCCTATGGCGATGATAACGACCGCGAACGCGAAGATCACGATGATGTCGAGGAGATACGCGGTGATCATGGGATGATACCTCTCCGGGAGGGGAGGCTAATGCCTCAACTGGTTATCATTTACGATTTTTTATCTTTTACGGCCCTTTCGGTTCGGGTTTCCACGGGTTCTTCTTTCTGTTTTCTTTTCCGCATCTGTCGCCTCCGTTCCCGCATC
Organism: Methanoregulaceae archaeon; assembly: GCA_028679405.1. Classification (GTDB taxonomy): domain Archaea; phylum Halobacteriota; class Methanomicrobia; order Methanomicrobiales; family Methanospirillaceae; genus JAJRBP01. The sequence continues at coordinate 3,334 of JAJRBP010000039.1, forward strand.
GCCCGTTCCTTCTTAAGGATCTCCCGGTAGATCCACCAGATGATGCTCATGGAGAACGTCCGATCTGTCAGTAGGCACCCATAAAATAAAAAGGGTGGTCGAAAAGACCGGCCCGGATCTCCCCCGGAGACCAGCCTCCCTTATCCCCCGGCAGAATGATTTCTCTTCAAGCATGAACCCGGACCCCGCCGACCGGATCCTCGATGCCTTCTCGTGGAGAGCAATCCATGCAGACCTGAAACTCGTCTCGTCCTGGCTCGTGCTCGCGGTCCTCGGGATATATCTCCCGCCGCTCGACGCCGGCCCCCTCAGGGTGGTCCTCGCCCTCCCGGTCGTCCTGTTCATACCGGGCTATACCCTCGTTGCCGCCCTCTTCCCGGGAAAGGAAGAGATCGACGGGATCGAGCGGCTCGCGTTGTCGTTCGGCCTCTCGATCGCAGTCTCGCCGCTGATCGGCCTCCTCCTCAACTACACGCCATGGGGGATCAGGCTCGACCCGATCGTGGTCTCGCTGGTCGCATTCTCTGCCGTGATGACCGTCGCCGCCCAGTACCGGCGCTCGCTCCTCCCCACTGAAAAAAGGTTCACCGTCCCCTTCAGGGAGTCGGCAGAGTCCGTGAAGACCGCATTCGCCCCCGAAGCGGGCAGCCGCATCGACCGCGTCCTCAGCACCGTCCTCATTGTCTCGGTCGTCGCGGCGGTGAGCGCCACGGTGTACGTGATCGCGGTGCCGAAAGAGGGCGAGCGGTTCACCGAGTTCTATATCCTCGGGGAGAAGGGGAAGGCCGCGGATTACCCGGCCGGCCTCGTGGCCGGTCAGCCTGCAGAAATACTCGTCGGCATCGGCAACCACGAATACCGGGACGTCACCTATACCGCCGAGACCTGGATGACGAACACCACCTTCGACCCTGCCGCGAACGCAACCGTGACAGACCGGATGGAGCTGGTGGACCGGTTCACGGTCACTCTCGCGCAGAACGGGACCTACCGGGAGGCCCGCACCTTCACCCCGCCGGGCACCGGCTACAACCAGGTCACGTTCCTCCTCTTTGCGGACCAGGCCCCGCCGGACAGCCTCACCGGCACCGGGCGCATCGCCGCCGCGTACCGGGAGCTCCACCTCTGGGTGACGGTTCGGCAGCCCTCTCCCTGATCAGATCCTCTGCCACCCTGAGATGCACACGAGGGTTGTAAGTGCAGCGATCATCCGAATCTCCCCCGGACGGCTGTATATCTCCCCTCCGCTACCCAGGGAAGAATGACCGCGATCACCGGATCCTTCGCCATCCTGAGGGTAACTACCCGGGGATGACCGCAGTCACCGTCCCGGACGGGCGCATACATCTGCCTCCCCTCCCCCGGGGAGAGAGGGATCCGGCACCTTTCCGTGCTCCTCAACGAAACGGTATGCTCCTTCAGGTACAGAGATCTCGAAGAGTGCGCCCTTCCCCGGAACACCGGCCTCGGTAATGGTGATCCCCGTAATAGAGAGGATCTCGCGGGAAAGAAACAGCCCAAGCCCGGTATTCTTTCCAAAACCGCGTTCGAACAGGTGCGGTTTATCCTCCGCAGCTATCCCGGTCCCGTCGTCGGCAACCGCGATCGTGAGGCCGGTTCCGGTCGTCCTGTACGACGCGCTGATACGGGAGACCGTGCCCCCGTGCAGCCGGGCGTTGTCAAACAGGTTGAAAAAGACCTTTTCCAGGAGCGGGTCGGCATAGATGGCGAGCCGGTCATCGGGGACTTCAAGGGCGACCGGAATTCCCTCCACCTGCGATGCAGCAGAACGGACAATATCAGACAACCGCTGCCATGCAGGTGCACTGACCCCGAGGTTTTCGTATTCCCGGGTGAAGGCGATCTGGCGCCGGATCGTGTCCACCGCTCTCCGGGCCCTGTCGACATGCACGGTTCCCTCCGGGTCTTTCATCTTCCCTGCTGCAAAGTCCAGGGAAACTGAGAGCACGGTCAGCTGGTTCATGATATCATGGCGGGTGATCCCTGACATCAGGCTCAGTTTCCTGCCGGCAATAGCGAGTGCTTCCTCCGCACGTTTCCGTGCGGTGATATCGCGGATATTGCACTGGATAATTTTCCGGTCGCCGACAAGGTATGCGTTACTGATGAACTCCACGTTGATAACCCTGCCATCGCACGTCTCCAGGGGCAGGTCTTCGTACCTGACATACCCGTTCGTCATCAGGTCGGCCATCGCGTCCTGGGCAAGGGATTTATCCTTGAGAAACCCGAGTTCCCAGAGGTGTCTGCCGATGAAATAATCGAGCGGGTATCCCAGCATATTGAGGATGAAATCATTGGCATCGATAATTTCGCCGGTATCACCGTCAAGGATGAGGATCGCGTCCTGTGCGGTTTCGAACAGCCTGCGGTACTGGAGCTCCGATTGTATCAGGTCTTTCTCGGCAGCCAGATGTTTCTCTTCCTGGTCCATCATTTCGAGAGCAAACGAGATGTCCAGGGATTGTTCTTCGAGAAGCCGGATGATCTGGTCGTTGAAAAATCCAGGTTCAGACGCGTAGAAGGTGATAACTCCGGCATTCCCGGTACCCAGAGCGAAGGGGAAAGCGGCGAGCGAACGATAGCCCCGTTTCAGCGCCCCTTCACGCCACGGATCCATCTTTGGATCTCCGGCGATATCGTTGCTGAAATTGTATTTTCCCTCGCGGAATGCAGTTCCGGTCGGACCACGCCCCCGGGGGACGTCTTCGGTGGATATCGCTATCGTATCAAGGTAGCCGTCGATATGACCGTACGAGGCGACAGGTTCGATGGAATGCCTCTCCTGGTCGACGAATCCTGCCCACGCCATCGTGAAGCCGCCGATCTCTACGACAACCCGGCAGATCTCGTCGAGCAGGATTTTTTTGTTGCGAATCCGCGCGATCGCCTTGTTCGTCGCGCTGAGCACAGTATAGAGCCGGTTGAGCGCGGCGACCTGCCTGTCGGCCCGCCGGTGGCTGACAGCCGCTTTTATCTTGTGCACCAGCTCGGCAAACATCGGGAGCGGGTCCCCTCCTTTCTGGAGGTAGAAATCGGCACCGTTTTCGAAGGCTTCTATCGCGATCTCTTCCCTGCCCTTACCGGTGAACAGGATGAACGGGGTATGCAGGTCAATTGTCCGGACCTGTTTCAGGAATGCAATCCCGTCCATCTCCGGCATCTGGTAATCGGAGACGATGGCTTCGATCCCGTCGGACTGCAATAAACAGAGCGCGTGGGATGCTGACTTTGCAGTTGTCACGGAGAACTCCGTGGTCTTTTCCAGGTAAATTTTCCCGATTTCCAGAAGGGCTGGCTCGTCATCGACAAAAAGAACTGATATCGTATGTCTCAACCCCCCGGACGGCATCTGCTGGAAACAGTAATCCAGCGTATACGTAAATATTTTTTCCTGGATTAAGCCGGGGATGAAAGAGTACCCCACCTGTCATCCGACCCGGGTTTGTACAGGCAGCAGGACGGTCAGGCGGCAGGCTCTTCCCTCACCAGGAGGGTCAGGTCGAGCGTGCCTGAAGGGTCCACGTCGACGCGGGTGACCGAGACCGGCCGCGAGAGACCGGATGCGTACATGCATGCGACCAGGCTGCAGACCGGGCAGGGGTGCATGGTGCAGCACTTCGGGGACTCCTTCCTCACGGCAAGACACCCGGACACGAGCCTGTACCCCCTGAGTCGGACAAAGACCGACTCGCCTTCCCTGACTGCCGTGGCCTCGTCAGCGACCTCCAGCACGTCGGTGAGCACCTCGATGACCGCATTCCCGAGCGCAGGGGAGTCCGGGGGTAAACGGAGACCGGACGACTCCCTCAGGTACCCGAGCAGCGGGGCTCCCGACGGGACGACCTGGACCCCGCTCCCGCCGCTCCCGGTGAGCCAGGTCCTGGGGTCGTCCGGGGCGAGGGCAGGCATCCGGTCCGAGGCCGGGATGACCTCCCTCACCACGGGGCCGTCGGGAATGAACCACGCGTCACCCTGGACCCCGAGGTCGGCACACATCCGTGAGACGTTGATTGCATCCCCGGCAGGAAGGAGGCTTACGGCTCCTGTCTCCGGGGGATCCCCCCGCGTGAGGGTGACCACGAAGACGCCTGCGATGAAGCAGCTCGCCCCGGCAAGCACGAGTGTAGCGCTGGTGAGGTCCCCCCGGTCCGTGAGAGCGGTGACCGCGAGGAGCACCGCCGATGCGGCGATCAGCACCCCGCCGGCCAGGGTGTAATCGTTCACGGCCTTCACGCGTAATCCCTCCGGAGCGGGGAGGTGATGCGGTGCCCGGCCAGCCAGATGCACACGGCCGCGAGAGCGGACGCGGCGGCGAGGACGAGCAGCGGACCGGCGGTATGTCTCGCGGTGAGCCCTGCTGCAAAGATCAGGGCGGCAGGAATGGTGAAGCCTGCAAGCGGGATGACGCCCCGGGCTTGTGACGACCCTGCCGGGAGGACCCCGAGCAGGAGGACCTGGAGGGCGAATGCCGCCCAGGGGTTCGTCGCCCCGGCCGCGACCACCGCAGGCTCGCCCGCACAGAGGAGGAGGAAACCCGGTTCCAGGCCGGACCTGAGGGACCAGGCGAGTACCGCGAGAAACAGGGCTGCCGCGGACACCTGGATATACCAGTACTCAGAGAACGGGACGAGGAGCAGGGCTCCTGCAGCGAAAGCGACAGGGAATACGGGGAGCTTCATGCGATCACCCCTACCCCGGCGGGGTCGGCGCGGGCGATCTCCCGGAGCAGCCCCGGTGTCGCCTGTAATGCCGGGACCCGGACGTAGACCGGGAACCGGTGCCGCTTTGCCTCGAAGACGACCTGCCAGAGGTGGCTCCTGTCGCCTTCGAAACCTGAGAAAAGGAACAGGTCGGTCCGGGGGGCCGCAGCCAGTACCCTCCTGACCTGGCTCACGAACGCGACAGGCCGGACCGATCCGGAAAATTCCGTGCAGATACCGGAGAGCCGGGAGAGGTACGGCAGGTCGCCGGGTGCGGGACCGGGGATCGTTTCGATCCTCCTCGCGATGTGCCGGACTGCAGGTGCATCGGTATACCTGTACAGGTGGACGAGGCGGACGGCAGGGCCGGTGCCGGTGAGTGCCTCACGCACCGGGCCGGTATGGACCCCGAACCTGACAGACCTGATGACGTTCGCCCCCGATATCACGAGCAGGTGCCCGCCCCCGGATTCGGATGCCGCTTCCCCGGCAAGCCTCGCCACCGCACCCTTCAGGGAATCCGAAACGTCGCCGCCCGGGCCCTCAGGCAGGTCCAGGACGATAAGGGGCGGCCTTCCCGTGACGCCGCCGTAATCGCGTACGTAGAGCCGGTCGTGCTTGGCCGTGAGCTTCCAGTCGATATTTCTCGGGTCGTCCCCGGTCACGTACTCGCGGAACGACCGCACCCCGTGACCGGGCGAGAAAGGCAGGTCCTTCTCGTTCTCTTCTCCTGTCGTCCGGACCGCCTCCGCAGGGGCGAACGCCGAGAACGGCTCGGTGTGGATCAGCGGCGTGCGGAACCGGGCTGAGGCGCACAGGATCCTGGTACTGAAGAACCTGTCCTGCACGAACAGCTCCGCACCGGGAAACGAGGCCGGCCCGCCGGTCATCATGCCGAGGCTGTACGAGAGATCGGGCCCAATCCACCCCCCGGGACTCCCGGTCTTCAGGACCGCACCCGGCGGGATAATGTCCCGCAGAAAGATCTCCGGGCGGCCGGGACGCCCGGCCCTGCACCGGACGGTAATATCGACGGTCCCCCCCTGCCTGACTATCTCCTTGTTCGCCGTGCGGGAAAATTCGAGCCCGTTTACAAGCGAGTGCAGGTGAAGGGTGAAGAGCACCCCTCTCGAGGCGACAAACGCGATGAGGACCGATGCGAGCGAGAAGATGACCGGGTCGTCGAAGAGCCATGATACGAGCGCAAGCGCGGTCCCGAGGGCCGCGATCCCATAGGTGACCCGCCGGCCCTGCACGCCCTATGGCACCCCGGTCGTATCGAGGATCTCCCTGATCACCTGGGCCACGGTCACCCCGGAGATCTCCGCCTCCCGCTCGAGGATGACCCGGTGCTGGAAGGTCGCGGGGACCAGTTTCTTCACGTCGTCCGGGGTGACGTACGCCCTTTCCGAGAGCGCTGCCAGCACCCTGCTCCCCCTGACGAGTGCGATCGACGCACGCGAACTTGCACCGACCCGCACGTCCCCGTGCCGCCGCGTCGCCACCACGAGGTCGCGGATGTACCGGAGGACCGTCTCTTCGATGTGGATGCTGTCGACGAGCCCGATGAACCCATGGATCATGTCCCGGTCCATGATCGGTTCGAGGCCGGCGGCGTACACGTCCCAGTCGAGGGCACCGCCCGACTCGCGGGTGATAAGGTCGAGCTCGTGCTCGCCGTCCAGGTGGCCGACCTGGATGCTGAACATGAACCTGTCCTTCTGCGCCTCGATCAGCGGGAACACCCCCTCGGACTCGAACGGGTTCTGGGTCGCGATCGCGATGAACGGGGACTCGAGCGG
>JAJRBP010000270.1 GCA_028679405.1 Methanoregulaceae archaeon
AAAGGTCAGAAACCCGAGTGCGTGGAAAAAGCTGCGATCGATGTCCGTCACGTTATCCTCGTCCTCTCGGGCAAGGGGGGGGTTGGGAAATCTACCGTGGCGGTAAACCTGGCCTTTGCCCTTTCAGGCCACGGGTACCAGGTCGGACTGCTCGACCTCGATATTCATGGGCCGAATATCCCGAAGATGCTCGGGATCGAGCAGCATAAACTCGCAATCTCTGGTAATCTCATCGAGCCGGTCCGCGTTACCGGGAACCTGGCCGTCATATCGATGGCATTCCTCATCCCGGATCCGGATACCCCGATAATATGGAGGGGACCGATGAAGATGAGCGCGATCCAGCAGTTCCTTAATGAGGTCGACTGGGGTAAGCTCGATTTCCTTGTCGTGGATCTCCCGCCAGGTACCGGGGACGAGGCGCTTTCTATCGCCCAACTCGCCCCGAACCTGAGGGGTGCCGTGATCGTCACCACCCCGCAGGACGTGGCAACCATCGACTCGAGAAAAGCGGTGAAATTTATCCAGAAACTTGGCATGCCGGTTATCGGTATCGTAGAGAATATGAGCGGGATGATATGCCCCCACTGCAAGGAAGAGATCGACCTCTTCGGCAAGGGTGGAGGCGAGAGGATCGCGGTGGAACTCGGGGTCCCGTTCCTCGGAAGCATCCCGATCGACCCGGAGATGCGAAAGGCAGGGGATGAGGGGAGGCCTTACATCTATTCCCACGAGAAGGGTATCTCCTGGAAGAGCGTCGATGCGGTGATGGAAGCCCTCGTGAAGGTGGTAGAGGGTTAGATGGACTACCTGGCCATCCTCGCAGGAAAAGAGAAGCCTCTCCCGATATTCGAAGAGATCGCCGGGGTTCTCGATAATATCGGGACGTTCCCTGACCACCTCGAGCCAGTATACAGGCAGGCGATGGGGTATGATGAGGAACGGCTCGACAGGCTCCGTTTTGCTCTCCTTCGCCTCCAGATATACGCAGACATCCACCGGAACGAGGACATGGAGCAGGCCCAGGCGATCAAGTACGTCGCTCAGGTGCTCGAGAAGATCATCTTCGGTTCTCTCCTCATGGAGCATGAGGAGCTCGCCAGTGACTAAATAAACCTGACCCGGCAGGAACCCGGGAGCCGTGAAGGGAAGTACTTTCCCCTTTTCATCCCCCGGGGGCTGTGGCTTCCGACCATCAGATCCAATCTCTCTCCGATATCATGTCAGAAAGGTATTCTTTTATCATCCGCGTCCCTGACGAACCCGGGGCGCTTCACAAGGCAGCTGAGATCGCCAAGCGCCATGACGGAAACATCAACCGTCTCCAGTTCGACAGGAGAATCGATCCATACACCGTGTTCTTCGAGATCAGCGCCACGGACCCCGCTTATTCGGATATGGCCAGGGAGCTTGCAGATCTCGGGTACCTCAGGACCTCTTTAAAGCCCCTCAGTTTCCTCAAGATCTGCGCGTATCTTCCGAACGAAGCCGGTGCCCTCTTCGATTTCCTGAACTTCACAACCGCAACACGGGCAAATATCGCATATATCGATTTCGACGACTCAGGGAAGCACCCGGAGCGGCTCACGGTGAGCCTGAACCTGGAGGAGGACGCTGCGGTGGACGAACTGCTCCAGGCGCTCAGGTCACGGTACCGGCTCGAGGTCCTCGAGTACGATACTACCGGGAAGCACCTGGACGACACCGTCTTTTATCTTCGTTTCGCGCAGGAGATCAGGGGCCTGATCGGTGATTCCGAAGACACATTTCTCCTCCGGCTCCTGGGCGATATCAATCACATCGTACAGGAACTCCAGGGCCTTGGGAAAGACCCGAAGATGGTCTTTGAGAGCATCGTTGCAACGGGTGCCGCGCTGAAAAAGACGAGCGGTGCCGGGTTCTATGCCGACGTACAGCGCATCCCCCTTTGCGAAGGGCACGAAGTACTCTGTTTCCAGCCTCCGTGCGGCGGGAACATCTTCCTTGTCCAGGCCCCCGGGGAGCGTGTTCTGATAGATACAGGATACGGCATCTATCACCCTGATATCCGTAAGATGCTCTCTCACTATCTCGCATGCGATGAGCCCGGTATCGGGAGGATCGTCATCACCCATGGTGATGCCGACCATTGCGGCGGCGCAGGATGTTTCGATGCACCTTCGTTCGTGCACCGGGGAACTGTCGAGGTCATCCGCGAGACGAACCGGGCATACGGCTCTTCGAGCGAGGGGTCGATCCTCGAATCCGTCTACACGAAACTGATCAACCTCTTCTCCTCGTTCACCCCGCCAGGGAGGGTCGAGATCCTCCCCGAAACGGCATCAGGTCACGAAGGAATCTTCCCGGTAATCGCACGGCTGAAGGTCGGAGCGCTTGAATTCGAGGTGCTGGAAGGGCTCGGCGGGCATCTTCACGGCCAGGTGTACCTCCTCTGTCGCGAGTCAGGAGTCCTGTTCTCGGCCGATACCCTGATCAACTTCGATCACCTTTCCCCCGAACGATCGGTCTACAACCAGCTGGCCGTATTCCTGGTAACTTCCGTCAACGTAGATTCCGATGTCGTGAAAAAAGAGAGGAAAGCTTTGATCGGAATTGCGTCAGAACTGCGATCCCCGGATGGCAGGGATTGCCTGGTGTGTGGGGGCCATGGCCCGGTCTCTACAATCCGGGACGGAAAACTGGTCCCCCATGGAAAGGTCGAACGGTACCTGCCTGGATGAACTCCTAAAAATATCCGGGCGGGCTCACCGATCTCTCATGGCAAGATCGTGGAACCTCTTCTTCGAGAGTTCCAGGTACTCCGGTTCCCTCTCGATCCCGATATACCGTCTCCCGAGGGAGAAAGCTGCCAGACCCGTGGTCGAAGAACCCGAGAACGGGTCGAGCACGAGATCGCCTTCGTCCGAACTGGAGAGGATCACCCTTTTCAGGAGGAGAAACGGCTTCTGGGTCGGATGCTTCCCGAACTTTTTCTCCCAGCCGGCCGGTGCCGGAATACTCCAGACCGAACGCATCTGCCGGCCTGGCACCTTAAGCCGGTCTTCAGGCCAGGAACCGGTCTTGGTGATCCCGTAATTGAAGCAGTGCTTTGTTTCTTCTCCTTTCCGTGCCCAGATGAGGGTTTCGTGGCTTGCAGTAAAATACCGGCCGCTCAGGTTCGGAGGAGCGTTCGGTTTGAACCACGCGATCTCGTTTAAGATGTGGAACCCAAGGCGCTGTAGTGCAAAACCACATGCATAGATCGAGTGGTATGTACCGCTAATCCAGATCGTGCCATTTTCCC
>JAJRBP010000005.1 GCA_028679405.1 Methanoregulaceae archaeon
CCGCCGCCCAGTCCGACCGCCCGGCCGACCTCTCCCGGCATTACCGGGGTCCGGACCAGCCCTGCGACTTCCCTCCGTACGACTTCTCCTGTCACGACACTTACCCCGGTCCGGACCCTCCCCCCGACAACACAGGTGCCGGTAAGGAACCCCGTTGACTTTGCCCTTGACTCCGGTACCCCGGCAAGCTGCGGCCTGACCTGCCGCGAGACGACCGCAACGATAACGAATACGGGAGATGAGACCGCCCACGAGGTATGCGTCGAGCTTACTGTCCACAACAGCGATGGAGAAACGATCGGCATCAACGGCGGGTCCTCACTGACGGAATGCGTCGGTGACCTGCCGGGCGGGCAGTCGGTGAGCAGAACCGTGAGAATCGAGGCTGATTGCGGTTTCCTCGGGAGCAAATGCATCGGGAAGATGCTCATCCTGAGTAGTTCCGTGCATTCCCGGGAGCGGACCAGGTCATTTCCGGACTCTCAGATAGCGGTCTGAAAACTCAGGAATACAAGCGGGGGGATGACCCTGTGAATATCATCCGGCCACCTGCTGAACATTTCGGGAAGTACCAGGGAACAACTGCTCCCGTGAACAGGTGCGGGAACAGGCCGGGATCATTTTCCTATCTCAAGCCATTCTGGACATTCTGCACCCTCACGACCTCGGGGATTGAAAATCCCCCGATCGCTTTCACTATCGCCTGCACGTACGGCTCCTGCCGGGTCAGGCTTGGCGAGACCCGGGGATCCTGCCTCTCCTCCTTTCTCCCCATCCGGGAATATCCGGTCGCGATGAAATGGAGAAAATCTTCCTTCGGTAGGCCCCACCGGCAATTGATCCTGAGGTGGACGATAGGCTTGCCGGACGGGTTGGGAAGCATCACCGCCCTGGTTCCTGCCAGCGGGACCGGGCTGCCTTCCTGCGAACGGGACAGGCTGACCACCTTTTGCCATAACGCTTCGCAGGCAGCAGAATCGCACCCCCGGCAGAACCGGTTTGAAGGCGGGTGCCCGTCCCCTGTATATCGCCTGCAGAACCGGATATCCATGATTCCTGCTTCTCATTCCTGTTATAAGAAGATGATTCCAGGGAGGATTTCCGTAAGGTTTTCAAACGAGCGATATCCATCACAGGATACTATGGCAGAATACCAGCCCCGGGATCCCTGTTTGGGGAGATCCGGATGAACGGGAATGGAAGTGAACAGGAAGAGACACGTCGACTGCATAGGAGGAAGAGAAAGGACGACGAGGACGAGGAAGAGATCGAGGAACTGCTTGTCCTTGACCTCATCTGATCAGGAAACATTTCCTGCTTTCCCGGCACCCTGAAATAATTCTTTCCTCCATCCAGGAAAGGGAAGACCCCCGGCCACCGCAGGTCCTGCCCGGGGAAGGGTGTCACCACCTGTTTTGCCGGTCCTCTCTCCCGGTCAAAACCTTTTCAACCTCTCAGGCTCAAGTTATTCGCACCATGTGGAAGGAAGTGACGATCGATGCCTGGATTGAAGGGCGGAAATCCAGCCTTGAAGAAGCCCGTGTGACGGTGACCGGGATCATCGGACGCGTGCGGAGTGATGGGGACAATGCTCTCCGCGAGCTCTCGCGACACTACAAACTCACTGAGATCGCAGTGACTGAGGAGGAGCGGGAGCAGGCATACGATGAAGTGGACGTAAAGATTGTTGAGAGCCTTATCGAGGCCGAGGCCAGGATCGAGTATTTCCATGAACGGCAGCGCCCGCGTGATCTCTGGCTCGAGGAGGTCGAGCCGGGCATCGTTCTCGGGATGAAGACCACGCCCCTCAACAGGGTAGGGATCTATGTGCCTGGAGGACGCGCCCCGTATCCTTCCTCTGCCCTCATGTGCGCCGTTCCCGCCAGGGTAGCCGGGGTCCCGGAGATCTGTGCCTGTTCGCCACCTCCGATCAGCCCCATGACGCTCGTCGCGCTCGATATCGCCGGGGTGACCGAGATCTACAAGTCGGGCGGTGCGCAGGCTATCGCCGCGATGGCGATCGGCACGGAGACCATCCCCCCGGTACAGAAGATCGTCGGACCAGGAAATATCTATGTCACCCTCGCAAAGATGATGCTCCGCGAGCATGCCGAGATCGATTTTCCCGCAGGCCCGAGCGAGATCGGGATTATTGCAGACCACACGGCAGATCCCCGTATTGTCGCGGCCGACATCCTCGCCCAGTCCGAGCATGACCCCAACGCAGCCTGCATCCTGATCACGACCGATCCGGATCTCCCGGGAAAGGTCGGACGGGAGATAACTGCCCTGACCTTAAAGGCCCCGCGGCGGGAGATCATCGAACAATCGCTCGTAAACTCCGGGTATGCGGTGGTCCGGGATCTTGACGAGGCGATCGGGGCCTCGGACGCGGTCGCTCCGGAACACCTCTCGATCCAGGTCGCAGACCCGCTTCCGGTCGTCACCCGGGTCAGGAACGCGGGCGCGATATTTGTGGGGAAGTACTCTGCCGTCGCCTGCGGCGACTATGCGGTCGGCACGAACCACGTGCTCCCTACTGCCGGATATGCGAAGACTTACTCCGGCCTTGACGTGAATCACTTCTGTAAAACCGCATCGGTCGAGATGATCACCCGCGACGGGCTCGAGGCGATCGGGGATATCGTCGAGACTATCGCCGGTGCGGAAGGCCTCCACGCACATGCGGAATCGGTCCGGGTCCGGAGGAAGGGCTGATTTGGGAACTCCGGGGGG
>JAJRBP010000224.1 GCA_028679405.1 Methanoregulaceae archaeon
ACACTGCGTCCCGAAAGCCTCAGCTCCCCTGCTGATCAATGCGGGGTCTTTTACCGCAGAAGTATTGATACTCACCTTGTCTGCACCCGCCCGGAGGAGCTGCTGGATATCGTCGAGGTTCCTGATGCCCCCCCCGACCGTGAGGGGCAGGAACAGCTGGTCCGCCGCCCGGCTGATCACGTCGATGATGGCCCCCCGTTTCTCTTTTGATGCCGTAATATCGAGGAAGACCACCTCGTCGGCTCCCTGGTCGTTATAACGCCCGGCGAGCTCCACCGGGTCTCCCGCATCGCGGAGCGCGATGAAATGCGTTCCCTTTACCACGCGGCCGTCTTTCAGATCGAGGCAGGGTATGATCCTCTTGGTAAGTACCATGGTAGTAGGGTATCCCGACGGCAATATGAAGGTGAGGATCGGTGTCCCCATCGGGATTTATTTTCTCAGTGGTGAGAATAAGTAAGGTATGCCTTGGTCGGGAAGCACCTCTCCGGGCGCTTTCCGGCAACGCAATCTGAGGGTTTCATGGATTCCGGCGAACTTAAGGTTGAGTGGGCGCGGCAGTACATGCCCGTCCTCTCCGTAATTCGGGAGCAGTACGAGAAAACCAAGCCATTCCAGGGGCTGAGGATCGGAATGGCGCTTCACGTGGAAGCAAAGACCGCAAACCTGGTAAAAACCCTGGCGGCCGGGGGGGCGAAGGTCTGGATCACCGGCTGCAACCCGCTCTCGACCCAGGATGACGTCGTGGCTGCGCTCAACAAGGTGCCCGGCGTCAGGTGTTTTGCAAAAAGGGGCGCGACCGTTGAGGAGTATTACCAGGCGATCGACCAGGTCCTCGATGCGGCGCCCCAGATTACCATCGACGACGGGATGGACCTGATCCACCGTATCCACACGAAGAGGCAGGAACTCATCCCCGGCGTGATCGGAGGGTGCGAGGAGACCACCACAGGTGTTCACCGGCTCCGCGCCATGGCGGGCGAAGGTGCACTGAAGTTCCCGGTCATTGCCGTGAATGACACGCCGATGAAGCACTTCTTCGACAATGTCCACGGAACAGGGGAGAGCGCCCTTACCGCCATCATGGTGACCACGAACGTGCTTATCGCCGGAAAGCACGTGGTCGTGGCGGGGTACGGGTTCTGCGGGCGCGGTCTTGCCAGGAAACTCCACGGCCTCGGAGCCCAGGTGATCGTGACCGAGGTCGATGCACGCCGTGCGCTCGAGGCACACATGGACGGCTACCGGGTCATGTCGATGGACGACGCGGCTGCCATCGGCGAACTCTTCATCACCACGACGGGAAATATCAGGGTGATCGGCGAACGCCACGTAAAGAGGATGAGAGACGGGGCGATCCTCGCGAACGCAGGCCACTTCAATGTAGAGATCGATGTGGAGTGGCTGGAGGCAAATGCATCCGGGATCACGAGGCGTGACGGGATCGACAGCTACCTGGTCGGAGGAAAGACCGTTCATGTCCTTGCCGAAGGCAGGCTGGTCAATCTCGCGAGTCCCAAGGGGATGGGCCACCCGGTAGAGGTGATGGACCTCTCATTCGCCCTCCAGGCGCTCTGTTCTGCGTACATCGCCTCGAATGGAAAGGATCTTTCACCCGGGGTTTACGATGTCCCCCGGGAGATCGACGAGAAGGTGGCCAGAATGAAGATCGCCTCCATGGGGCTGTCGATAGATGAACTCACCCCCGAACAGCGTGAATACGGCCTGAGCTGGAACGTCGGGACGTAAAAGATCCAGAGGCCCTCTTTTATTCCCTGTTTACAAGTTCCTCGCGCATACAGAACAGGTATTCCTGTGCATACCCTGCGTACCTTCCGAAGTGATCGAGAGCTGCCTGCCTGACTCTCCCGTATGATCCCGGGCTGCAGGTGCCCGGGTAGTGGTGTTCCATGATCTTCCGGATCCAGACATCGACCGGGACCGCGTCATACCTGCCGAACGCGAAGAGGAGGACACAGTCAGCGACCTTCCTCCCGACACCCCTGAACTTCATCAGCTCCCGGCCTGCCTGAACCGTCCCGAGTGCCTGGATGCGTTCCACCCAGCCCGGATCACCGGCAACTGCCCTGGCGGTTTCACAGAGGTACGGGGCCCGGTACCCGAGGCGGCACTCCCCGATCTTTCCGCTCTCCGCTGATACAAAAGCGTCGGGCGGGGGGAACGAGAAATACATTCTCCCGTCAGGGCCTGTCCCGATCTTCTCCCCGAACCGCGTCGCGAGTGCCTCGACCTGGGCCCGGATCCTTGGGATGTTCGAGTAGGTCGCACAGATGTACGAGGCGAGGCATTCCCACGGCTCCTGCCGGACGATCCGGAGGCCCCTGCAGGCCGTAACCGCCCGGTGGATGACCGGATCACGGTCGATCTCCGAAAGGACCGACGGGAGGTCGAGGTCGAGTGCAAAATACCGCTCGACTGACTCCCTGTCTGTACCTGACCATTTCAGGGTCCGGTTCTCCTGGCAGACCCGTATGACCTCATTCCCGACGACTCCGGTCCACCCCTTCTCATCCCTGTTCCACCTGAATACCTGGCCGCACCCCAGGGTGTGGTCAAGGTCGAATGGCTGGGACTTCCGGAGTGCCAGGTGCTGCATGATCTCTCCAGAGGTTCTGGAGAACCGACTACATATTGTCTTGTATTTTACCACTGTACGCTTCCGGACAGGCATGTTCGGAGCGAAAGAACTCCCCTGGTTCTCATGCAGGAAAGAATCCGGGGGAGATTTCACCGGGGAAATCCGGATGTTCTTTCACCCTGCAAAGGATACCTTTTTACGAGTTGAAACAGCAGGTTCTCTTATGGATGTTACTGAGACCTTACGGACATTTCTCGAGTCAGGAGAAGACTGGGAGCGAAAAGGGACATCGCTCCGC
>JAJRBP010000168.1 GCA_028679405.1 Methanoregulaceae archaeon
GGGCTTCCGCAGATCTCTTCCATCGGGGAGATGCGTGAGGCGGGGGAGGCGATCCTTTCAGCCGGAGCGGAGTACGTCCTCGTGAAGGGAGGGCACCTGACGGAAGGGCCGGCTGTTGACCTTCTCATCGGTCATGGCGAGGTTCTCCTCCTCAGTTCCCCCAGGCACCCTTCGCCAGCTCATGGGACCGGGTGCTGTCTGTCTGCCGCGATCACCGCATACATTGCGATGGGCGTACCTGTGCCCGGGGCGTGCAGGGCAGCAAAGGAGTTCGTCACTCTGGCGATCAGTTCGGCTGTAGGGAGCAGGAGTGGCCATCCGATGGTTCAGCCATGTTATCGGAAGGACTTTGGGGGGGTCCTGTAATCGGGGGGTTTATCTGTGGGCCCCGCAAATCCGAACATGTCCATGATCCGGGTGCTCCTTGTCGGATGCGAACAGGTAATCCAGGGTACCGTGAAGGAGACGGGTCAGCCTCCGGAAAACATCCAGTACCTTTCGGCAGGATCGGGATCGGAGGCGAAGGTGATCATCAGGAAGGATCGTCCTCACCTGGTGATATCCAGATCGGATCTCCCCGATATGAGCGGGGGGGACCTCGCAGGGACGGTTCAGAAAGAGGTTCCCTGTCTCCCGTTCGTGATATTACCTGAAGGTATGCAGATTCCCTGGGAATTTCTGGAATGGCTCGGTGGAGGGTCATGCCCGCCTGATGACGATTGTGGCATGGGGATGGCTTCGGCAGCCCTTCCGGTAGCGAATGCCACCCTGAACAAGGCAAACTCCCAGGTCAGGCACGCCATATTAAACCACCTGACCATCCTGCTCGGCTACCTCGAGATCGCGTCCGAGATGAAAGGCCAGGAATTTCCTGCCGCATTCATGGAGAAGATAAGCCAGGCCGCGTCCGCGATTCACCGGTGTGTTCTTCTTACCAGGGACTACCAGGGGATAGGGCAGGTTCCTCCCTGCTGGCACCCCCTCTCATCAGTCCTCCGGGAATCCGCCTCGTTATCAGATATCGTCCTTTCAGGACCGGTTGGTGAAACGGCAAACGTGTATGGGGATCAGATCCTCGGAAAGGCTTTCGTCCGCATTTTCTCGATGATCAGGGATTCCACCGGGGACGGGGGGCGCGCAGAATATGAGGTCGGTGAGATGTCTGGGGATATGATCGTCACGATCCGCTGCACAGATGAACGGATCCAGTGGAACGAAGGGGCGGAGAATGTCGAACTGGCGCCGACAAACCTGAATGCCAGGTCTGTATTTCCAGCGAGGGAAATCCTTGCGATCACCGGTATCGGGGTCCAGGTGAGTGGAAAGCCAGGGACTCTTGCGATCGGTATCAGGATACCGGGAGGCATGTACCGGAAAGCGGGGTTACCCCGCATCCCCTGATACACCTGGGATTTCCGGAGGATGACATTCCTCAATACTTATTTAATTTTATATCGAAAAACAATGATAGCCCAGAAGTTTGACCCTGGCGAAGCATGTAAGATGGATTCCTGAATGATCACAGTTCTTCTTGTCCACGACAGCACCGAACTTCTCGATGCCGCCCGATCCTACCTTGAGAAGATGGGGGAAGTCCGGGTCGATACAGTCTCCTCCACAAAGCAGGCGATGGATATCCTCAAGAACCGGAGCTATGACGTGATCGTCTCGTACTATCACCTGCCCGAGATTAACGGGATAGAATTCCTTGCGGACCTGAACGGGATCGAATTTCTCAAGTATCTCAAGGCACAGGGAAGCACAGCCCCATTCATCCTGTATACAAGGCACCGCGACCGTCTCACCATCGAGGATCTCAACCTCGCGATAGAAGTGCCTCTGAAAGGAGGATCCGGGGCAAACATCCAGTTACCAGAACTCCGGGACGTCATCAAGCAGACGGTGATGAGGAAGAAGGCCGAGCGCGACCTGAATGCAAGGTTCGAGATCGTCTCATCGATACTCTCGGCTACACCGCTCGCCATATGCCAGTTACGGAACCGGACGTTCGAATGGGTGAACGGACCAATGACCGCGATTCTGGGATATGGGTCCGGCGACCTCCAGGGGAAAAATGCCATGGTTATTTTCCCCGACAAGGCAGAATATGACCGCGCCTCCCGCGAGCTCGTGGTCCGGGTGGACGATCTGGGATTCGGGTATACCGAGACGAAACTGCTTCGGAAAGACGGGGGAGTGTTCCTGTGCCGGTTAAGGGCGCGGCTCCTGGACCCTGCCGATCCCTCGAAAGGGGAGATCTGGCTCGGGGAGGATACGACACAGATACGTCAGCTTGAGGAGTCCCTCAAAGAGGCGGAGCTCAGGTACAAGGAACTCCTCCAGAGCACCGGGGCTCTCGTGATGAAGATGGACACCGACGGGGTGATCACCTTCTTCAACAAGGCCGCACAGGCATTCTTCGGATACTCAGGGCCGGAAATCATCGGAAAGCCGGTACTCGGGTCGCTCATACCGAAGGAACCGGGAACCGATCGTGATATGATCACCCTCGTCAATGAGCTCGGGCTGAACCATGAAGCGTCCAGCATCCGGATCAACCAGATGCAGGTCCGGACCGGGGAAAGAGTATGGATCGCGTGGACCAACAAGGCGATCCGTGATGATTCCGGGGCGGTAACCGAAATTCTCTGTATCGGGCATGATATTACCGATCATGAGAGCCGGGACCGTGTCAGGATCAGCACGGCAATGTGGCGGGAAAGAGTAATAGCCGGGACCGATGTCCGTGAGGACGTTTTCGAGTCGGTTTTCCACATAGGGTGGGAGATATCGCGCGAGGGGAGGGAGGGCCATGCCGTCGGAACGGCGTTTCTTATCGGGGACTCCCAGAACGTCCTGGCACGTTCGAAACAGCTGATCCTCAATCCCTTCGAGGGTCACCGGAACGAGGACCGGATGATCACGAATACAGGAATAAAGGAGAATATCAAGGAGCTTGCCCAGCTCGACGGCGCATTCGTGATCCGGGGGGACGGGCTGATCGAGGCGGCAGCCCGGTACATCACCATCGACACGAGCTCCGTCGGAATCCCGAAGGGGCTTGGGACGAGGCACTCGTCGATCGCTGGTATGACTCAGGCAACCAAGGCGATTGGTATCGTCATTTCGCAAAGCGGCGGTAAGATCTCGATCTTCCGAAACGGAAAGATCGTCCAGGAGATCTCGTGAGCGCTGCCGGTTCATTCATTATAAATATATAATGGTTGCATACGTTTACATGCAGACTACCACTGCATGAGCAAATAGATGAATGGAAAGAAATTTGGCGGCCCGAGAGACTTTGGACCGCGAGAGATGACAAAGACAGTCTGTTCTGACTGCGGTAAAGAATGCGAAGTACCGTTCAAGCCAACGGAAGGAAGACCCGTGTATTGCCGGGAATGTCTTCCCAAGCACAGAAAACCCAGGTTCTAATCGAGTGGAAAAAGGATTCGGGGTCTGCCAAGGACCTCAAAATCCCTTATTCCGGCGGTAATTTTCTTCTTCTCTGATAAAGCCTCGAGGAACAATAATATGGCATAGATTTCCCGGGTCTTTGCACAGGTCCGTTCATCCTTCATCTTACCGGGAAGAGGCGGGAATACCCAGAAAACTGGTTTCAAAGTGGAAAACAGCCTTTCCTTCCCTGTTATCGATCTGGCAGCCCAACAATATCACCTGGTATCTGCTTTTATATTACACCGGGCCTTTACGAGTGTGGGCAGGAACACAAAAAAAACGTTTTTAATTCCCTTCAATACCCGGGGCAGGAGAGTCTCTGCCATTACCCCGAAGAGGAAGCCGGTTGCCCTTCGAGGAGACAGCGGACGATGCGGTCATAAATGTGCGGATAGTAGTCATCCTCACCGCTCTCGAGCGAAGGGTTGTCGTTCACCTCGATGACGTACGCCTCGCCATTATTTTTCTTGATATCAATCCCGTAGAGACCTCTTCCGACCGCTGCTGCCGCCTGGATGCCGAGCTGTATCACCTCCGGGGGGACCCTGTCCTCCGGGACGCTCTCGACCCCGCAGTACACGACGTGACCGTTCACTGAAGCCTGGATCTTGAAGGTAACCGAAGGAATCGTGTACTTGCACGCATACAGGAGCGAACCATCTAGTACCCCGATCCGCCAGTCGTACATGCTCTCCACGAACTGCTGCACGACAATCCAGTCCGACATCCTGATGAAACGCCGGGCGACCTTGAGAAACTCCTGGGCGGAGTCCACTTTTTCGACCCTGAGCGAGAACGAGGTGGAAGGTTCTTTCAGGACCAGCGGGGTGCCCATCTCCCCGAAGAGCTGGTTGACCTTCTCGTGCGATATCTCGTTCCTCGAGAGAAAGGCCGTTTTAGGGATCTTCACACCGGCCGCCATCATGTGCGAATACATGTTCACCTTGTCCGAACAGATCCTGATGGACCGGGGATCATCGATCACCGGAATCCCTGATAACTCTGCCATACGGGAAGCTACGTAGGTGATGTTCATGGGATCTGTCCTGGCCCTTATGAAGAGGGCATCCATATCAGGGATCTTATGGATATCGAC
Organism: Methanoregulaceae archaeon; assembly: GCA_028679405.1. Lineage (GTDB taxonomy): Archaea > Halobacteriota > Methanomicrobia > Methanomicrobiales > Methanospirillaceae > JAJRBP01. The sequence goes on from JAJRBP010000168.1 coordinate 4,556, forward strand.
GGGAAAGATGAACTCTGCCGAGTGCCCGAGTCCTTCAGCGACATCGCGGCAGCGGATGAGTGCATTCAGCTGCTCCGCATTTGAAAGGGTTTTCCGGTCCACGAATATGCCAAGTCTGCTCATAGAAACGCCTGGTTCTTGATATATGCCTGCAGGAGCGACCGTTCCCCTTCGGAGAGCCGGGTATACCGCGTCGGGGTCAGCGAAGAGAGCGAGAAGCAGCCGTTTGAGCGAATGAAAACCATGTTTACGAGGGGAATCCCGAAAATCTCGTAGATCCTTCCTGAATACTCCTCAATTGCCTGGTCCTGTTCGAAAGTCCTTCCAAACACCGAGATGACAGACTCGATCGATGCTCCTTCGGGGAGCCTCTGGTAACAGAACGGGTACTTCCCCTTGTTTGTGATATGTTTCACTACCTCCTTTCCCGTGTCGGGATCGGTTACGACGAAGAACTCTGAGGAGGTGGCGAAGTAGTTCAGCCCATAGACCACTGCGGGAACCGGAATGAAGGAATGGGATATGCCCCACTCCGATACGGGAATGCCTGCAAGTGCAGCCTTCTCAAGGCAGATGGGGATGACATAGGCATCGAGCACGGAGGCACTGGCGGGTGCGACCCGGAGTCCTGCCATCTCATGGGACAGGATGGTATAGTAGGGCTCGGTCTTGTAGTAATAATTCTCGCTTATCACGTGGAGGGTATCCCCGCGCTTCACCTCGAAGATGGCGTCTTTGAGGATCTGGTGCTCCTTCTTTCCGTTCAAGGCAGGTCACCCTGCAGGAACCATACCGACCAGGTAGCAGGTGCATCCGGTGTTCTCCTTCCCCGCTCGCAAATTCCCATCCTTACCCCAGATCCGTGGTCAGAAGGCGGGATACACGTTCGTTCTGCCCCCCCCTTACGTCAGCACCCGCTGCCGGGAAATCACCACAAACAAAACCGGGAGACAGCCATCTATGGTGTGTGGGGTCGTCGTCTTCATCCGTTAATGTCAGACTCATTTGAAACCAGACCGGATCGGGAGTATAAAGTGTATGATCTACTATCATATCCGACGTTTTAATAATTTTGTGGGATACGGATAAAGGAGAGGAAATGGGAACCTGACCATCGGATTGTAAGGAAATCCTAAAATATGCGTAGAAATGAAAGGAGATGTCAGGTGAGGGCCGGGGATCTTATCCATGGACCAATTCGTTCCATGGAAAGACTGTTTTTCGATGAAAATATATGGGGAGATGGGGGATTAGTGTCACATGCAGGTCAGGTGCCTGGCGGTCCTCGGGGTACTTCTGCTCGTGTCCATGGTCTCGGCTCATATCCCGGTCGTGCTGCCGGATGTCAACGGCTCCCCAGGTGCAGTCCTGGTCGAAGACACGATGAAGAGCATCGCACTCTATGGCAGGCTCCATACTCCGGGGGAGGCGGATTATTTCGCGCTGCCAATGGAGGCCGGGTCACTCCTCCGGGTAAGCCTCTCCACTCCGGATCCGGGACCCTTCTCACCCCTCCTCGTCGTGATGGGACCGGCACTCCCTGAAAACGATACTCTGCCCGGGTCGATAGTCGTTCCCGGAGGCTACCGGTCCATGGTCATTCCCGGTTCGAAAGGGCCGGATGCGGAGTACGAGCCGTTCACTCCGATGAGTACTTACCAGGTATCGGAGTATACATTCTCCGTAGATACTCCTGCAATCTACTATGTAGCGGTATACTCGGAGGATCTTCCCGGGAACTATATTCTAGCAACCGGGGTCCGTGAAGAGTTCACGCTGACTGAATGGACGCTCATCCCGATCGGGGTGCTCGCCATAAGGATGTGGGAGAGGCAGAACCCGGTCCTGTTCCTCGGGCCGGTGGTCTTCACCGTCCTTTTCGGTCTCATTCTCACCATGAAGGGTGCGCTTTCAGGTATGCGGCCGGGAGCTGCAGGGGGATGTGCGATCATCGCCGGCCTTCTTTATGCCGGCAGCGGGTTCTCGACCATGGCCGAAATGTTCGCGGCCCTCTCTGTCTCGGGGATTTCATCGCTCGCCCTGGTCACTGCTGCACTCGTCGCGGTGCAGATACTCCTTGGAATACTCGCATTGCATATCGCCCTCCGGGGGAGCATGCAGGCAAGGGCCAGGACAGGCATGGCGGCGATCGGCATAGCAGGCCTGGTATTCTGGGCAGGGTTTTTGATCGGCCCGATAATCGCCCTTTTATCAGTTGTCCTGCCAGACAGGCGTTTCGAGCTCCATGGGAGACCTGGTAATTCACCGATTCCGGATGCATTCCAGCACTGAGAGTTTGGAGAGAAGGGTGAGAGAAATACGGACCTGCCGTAACAATTCCTGGCGGAAAAGCTCACATATCCCCCGGACAACAGAAGTGCATGGATCTATTCGTCCTCCGCCACGGGAGAGCGGTCCGCGAACCACCCCGGGGCGGTTCAGATCGCGATCGGTCGCTCAGCTCCCGGGGCCGCGGGGATACCGAACGAACTGCCGGCTGGATCAGGGAATCCGGGCTTATCTTTGATACAATCGGTACGAGTCCGTACCTGCGGGCCGTGGAGACTGCGACGATCATAGCAGATGCGATCCCGCTTCGTAATCACCTCGAGGTGTGGGAGGAGCTCGCCCCGGGAGGGGAAAGAGAGGACATTATGGACAGAATTTATCGTTCGGGGGAATCCGTGCTCATTGTCGGACACGAACCGATGCTCTCCTCCCTGGTCTCAGATCTCATATCAGGAGGAACGGCACAGATTCACCTCGGGAAAGGCGGTCTTGCCAGGATCGGGAACCTGACGATGCTTGGACGGGGAGAACTGATATGGCTCCTGACCCGTGATTGCATGGGCAGCCCGTAAAAATTCCTTACTTTCCAGTCAGGCGGCCTCAAATCATGGCATGAAAAATGCAGGAGGAGATCGGGCGCGAAAACGCAAATACCCGAAAGGCGATAGATCAGGTAATGCAGAGGACGAAGATGGGTTCAGGGCCGAATCCGGTTGCTGACTGCGGGTGTCAGAGAGATCCTGCACATTACCTCAACCGCGAACTGTCATGGGTTGAATTTGACCGGAATGTCCTGGATGAAGCAAAGGACACGACGCACCCACTCCTCGAGAGGGTGAAGTTCCTCTCCATCTTTGCAAACAACCTCGACGAGTTTTTTATGGTCAGGGTTGCCGGGCTCAGGCGCCAGCGGGCGAAAGGTGTGCTCGAAGCACCTCCGGACGGGCTGACACCGGCCCGGCAGCTGGAAGAGATCAGGTGCACCCTCCTCCCCCTCCTCGGCGAGGAATCGGAATGCTGGCATTCGGATCTTCTCCCTGCCCTCGGGGAGGCCGGGATCCGCATCCGCCGGTACGACGGACTCGGAGAAAAGGAGAAAGAGAGGTTGCGGGAGTACTTCTCACGCGAGATATTCCCGGTTCTCACGCCGCTCGCGTTCGACAAGTCGCACCCGTTCCCGTTTATCTCGAACCTTTCCCTGAATCTCGCCATCACCGTCCGGGACCCGGAGAGCGGGAACGACCTTTTCGCCCGGCTGAAGATCCCCACACCCCTCTTCCCCAGGCTCATCCAGATCCCGGCTGATGACGTGGATGCGTGCAACCGGGATGCAGGGACAGACCTTGTGTTCATCGAGGACCTGGTCGCGTCAAACCTAGGCCTGCTTTTCCCTGGTATGGAGGTTATCGCTTCGTACCCGTTCAGGATCACGAGGGATGCAGATCTCGAGATCCAGGAAGACGATGCCTCTGACCTCCTCACGGCCATCGAGGAATCGGTCGAGATGCGGCGGATCGGCGCTCCCGTCAGGATCGAGGTGGACCAGACGATGCCGGAGGGGATCCGCGGTATGCTTGCAAGGAAGCTTTCGGTGGAGCCACGGATGTTCGACCAGGTCACTCCCCCGATCGGGAAGGCGGACCTGATGCTCCTCCATTCTCTCGACCGGCCGGAACTGAAGGATGCACCCTTCGTGCCGACGGTGCCCGGGAGACTTGAAAACCAGTTGCGGATCTTTCCGGAGATAATGAGCCGGGACATCCTTGTCTTCCATCCGTACGACAGTTTCCAGCCGATTGTGAACTTTCTCTGGCAGGCGGCCACCGACCCGGACGTGCTCGCGATCAAGATGACGCTTTACCGTGTCGGCCAGAACTCACCGATCGTGGAAGCTCTGCTGAAGGCACGCGAGAACAATAAGGCAGTCTCGGCGCTTATAGAGCTCAAAGCCCGCTTTGACGAGGAGAACAACATCGGGTGGGCCCGTGCGCTCGAACGCGCCGGTGTACACGTGGTCTATGGTCTCCCCGGACTGAAGGTTCACGCCAAGCTTTGCATGGTCATCAGGAAGGAGAAGAGCGGGATCGCCAGGTATGTGCACCTCGGCACAGGCAATTACAACGCGGCCACAAGCCGGGTTTACACAGATATCGGTATATTTACCGCTAACGACCTGATCGGGCAGGACGCGGCAGACCTCTTCAATGCCCTCACCGGGTACGCCCGCATACCTGCATACAGGAAACTTCTCGTCTCTCCGGGGACGATGAGGAACGGGCTCCTCGCCAGGATAGAGCGGGAGATATCCCTGCACAGGAAGGGAGGAAACGGTGCCATCGCCTTCAAGATGAATGCGCTCCAGGACCGGGAATGTATCGATGCACTGTACCGGGCATCGCAGGCCGGGGTGAGGGTGCAGCTCCAGGTGAGGGGGATCTGCTGTCTGCGCCCGGGCATCCCCGGAATCAGCGAGAATATCACGGTCAGTGCGATCGTAGGGCGCTTCCTGGAACATGCCCGGATCTACTGCTTCAATAACGGTGGCGATGCCGAGATCCTTATCGGGAGCGCGGACATGATGCCGCGAAACCTCGACAGGAGGGTCGAGACGCTCATGCCGGTCCTGGACCCGGAGATCAGGAGGAGAATCGCAGAGGTCATACTCCCGGTACATCTCAAAGATACGGTGAAAGCCCGGAGGCTTCGCAGGGATGGAAAATACGAACGGGTACAGGCTGGCCAGGAGGAAAAATCCCTGAATGCCCAGGACTGGCTGGTTGAACACCGCGGGTGCTGGCATGACCCCTCGTGATCAGGACCCGGACGTCCTCACGTACTGCGAGTTCGGGTCACTGACCCTCCGGCGGCACCTTAAGGCGCTTCGTTCAGAGGTCGCCGGCGTCTCAGTCGGGGCTGATTCAGAAGCGGTTCACCGGATGCGGGTCGCCTCCCGTAGGCTCCGGGCCTCGCTCCTCCTCTTCCCTGAATGCCTCCCCGGTCCCGCGTATGATCGCTGGAGGAGTGAAATACGGGCGATAACAAAGTCTCTGGGCGAAGCCCGCGACCTGGATGTCCAGATCGAATTCATCGACAGGTACTTGCCGGATATCGGATCCGGACCAGGAAATACTGCCGGCATCGTCCTGCTCAGGAAGCAGATCAGTCGCCGCCGGAAGAAAGCCCAGGCCAGTGTCCGGAAGGCCCTGTCGACCCTCAGGTCTGACAAGACGGTTGAAGGGATCAGGCAGGCACTCCGCAGATACCCGGTCGGCAGGGAAAAAAAAGAAGGTCCCCGCTACTCTCCCGTCCTGTACGAGAGGGCCTTCGATATTGTAGTGAAACGGCTCCTCCGGGTGCTCTCATACGAAGCCGCGGTACTCTGCCATGACTGCATCTCCGAACACCACGCGCTCCGGATCGACGTGAAGCGACTCCGGTATACCCTGGAGGCATTCGCCCCGCTCTATCCTGACGGTTTAAAGGACAGGATCGGTGCGCTGAGAGAGATCCAGGACCTTCTCGGGGAGATGCACGACTGCGATGTCTGGATCGCGATGCTTCCCCCGTTCCTGGATTCAACCGCCGCCGGCCCGGACCACTTGGTACCTTCAGGAGAAGATCTGACGGGGAAGATTCTTCTGGACCGGCAGGAGAGGCGGGAGGCATGCTACCGTGAGTTCAGGGATGCCTGGGACAGGGAGAAGCGCCACGATTCGTGGAGTGTCCTCATCTCCTCGCTTGCGACAGGGGGTGCAATCAGCGAACTTGATCCCCTCCCGGAGGGAGCACAGATTGGGATCGTCGGCGACCTGAAAGGAAACCCCGCCATACTCCGGGCAATCCTCAGCGACTGCCGGCATGAAGGGATCGGAGCCCTCGTTATCTCCGGAGACCTTATTGGCCGGGGTCAGAAATCCGGTGAACTGATACGGCTCTGCCGCGACGAAAAGATCCCCGTCGCGCCCGGATCCGGTGACAGGAAGGTTATTAGAAAAGCTTTTCCTGCAATTCCTGGTTCCAGGCCGGGAAAGAAGAGCAAAAGGCGCCGGGATGTGCCGTATATTCCGGATACCGACGGGATCTCCTTCCTGTGCGGACTTCCATCCGGATTCGCGTTCTCTGTCGGGAACAAAAGGATCTGGATCGACCCGGCGGTCAGCTTAGGGAGAGAGCCTCAGGGTCAGGGTGCGATGACAGAAGCCCTGATGACCGCCTTCCCTGCCGATGTGATCGTGATCGGGGGACCTGAGTTTTCCCTGTCGGAAGGGGGGAGACTGGTCGTCTCGCCAGGTCCAGCCAGGGACACTGCGGGGACCGCACGGTATACCGTGATCCGCCCGGACAGCCTCGAGGTAATCAGGAAGGAAGTCGCCCCCGGCTCGAAATGATCACAAGCGGCCGGTTTTCCCTGGATTCATCAGAGCAGACCTGGATCCTGCAACTCCTCAGGGTGTCCTTCTCCCGGCCGGGCTTCCTCCAGGACCACATCGACGAGAAGCGGGATTGAGAATATCTTCTCGAACGCACGCTGCTCGTACTCGACCCCCCAGACCTCGAGCTGGCAGTCTCCCCTGGCGGTGATCTCAAGGCAGGCTCCATCCTTCTTTCTCCCGGTAAACCGGGCCTGGCGAACGAGGGCTGCATGGCTCCGGTCCAGGGTCTCGGCGAGCCTGAGAAAGGTCGAGAGGATCCTGACCCGTTTCTGGGTCTCACGGTCGAGATCTTCCATCGGTCCGTACTTCCCGCCCGGCACTTTCTTCCGGTGGTGCCTTGTGATCTGGGCCATGAACTCCTGTTCGACCCGGTTGAACCCGGGCAGCCCGACGTTCCTTATTATGTAGAAGGAGTGTGCGTGGTGATTGGTGTACGCGATGAAGGACCCGATATCGTGGAGGAATGCGGCGTACTCAAGGAGCTCCCGATCCGCATCGTTCAGGGAATGGAGACCAAGATCCCGTGACGAATCGAAGAGGTCGAGCGCGAGACGGGTGACCGTGCGGGCATGGAGCTCGTTGATCCCGAACGATCGCCCGAGCTGGATAATGCTCCGTTCACGGAGTGAAAGGTCCTGCATGAGGGGAAATTCCGCGATGCGACTCAGGTAGTCCTCGAGGAGGCCGTCCTGCAGGCCCCGCTGGGTGGTCACTACCCGGTCGATTCCAAACGACTCCATAACCGCCTCGAGGATTGCTGTCCCTGCAATGATGATATCGGCCCGGTCGGGATTTATCCCTGGAATGGTGCGTCGTTTTTCCAGCGGGACAGAACAGAGAAGGACTGCTGCCTTCCTGAGCTCTGCCCGTGAGAATGAACCTGTACCTGCCTTCCCGATACCGTTCTTCCCGACGATCTCGGCAATACTGATGATCGTCCCGGAAGACCCGATGCCGAGCCCGATCTCCTCTCCGGGAAGGTCCTGCGCTGTCCGTATCAGCACATCCTTCGCATATCCCCTGATCTCGTCGTACCGCCTGCGGGAGACTGGTTTCTCCTGCTGGTCCGGAAAGAACCGGTTCGTCAGGCGGATCGCCCCCAGCCTGAAACTCTCCAGGTAGGAATAGGTGAACCTGTCCCCGATTGCGATCTCCGTGCTCCCGCCGCCGATGTCGATAAAGAGTGCCGTCCTGCCGTCAAGATGAATGCCCGAGGCAACCCCGAGGTAGATCAGCCTGGCCTCTTCCCGGCCCGAGATGATCCTGACATCGAGATCCGCCTCGTGGCGGAGCCGGGCGAGGAGGTCGTTGCAGTTCCCTGCCTCCCTGGTGGCGGCAGTAGCGACTGCCACGACCTCTTCCGGATGGAAGGAGCATGCGAGTGCCATCAGGCGGCGGCATACGGATACGCACCGGTCGATTGCGTCAGGGAGAAGCCGCTCCTCCTGAAAAGACCCTTCACCGAGCCTGACTACCTCTTTCTGGCGCGTGAGGACGCGGTACGAACCGTTCGGGTTGATCCGGACGACCAGGAGGCGGACAGAATTTGTGCCGATATCGAGGAACGCAACGACTCTCTCAGAGGTGAGCTGATGTGTCGTACCCCCCGGGTTGTCGAAAGAGCGGTCGATACGTCCGTCGTCCGGGCCGGTCCCGGGATCCGGCAAGCTCATGCCCAGAATTTTCTTCCAGTCCCTTTTAATGTTCCGGATTGTACGGTCGGGCGATTCCTGAAGCGAAAGATATGTCGTCCGTATCCCGGGTGAAACCGGGATATGATACGGGAATCCGGAAAGTTCTGCGAAATACTATATCGGATCACGTGTATATGCTCGCAGGTGTGAACCGGGATGACAGACGAGGCTCCTCTGGAGGTTGACGACAAGACGTGGGAGAAGGTGGTGGAGAAGGGGGAGCTTCCCGTGGTGGTGATGTTCTATGGACCCACGTGCCCGTTCTGTCACGCGATGGAACCGTATTTCAGGCAGTATGCCGCCGAGTACAAAGGTACTATCGTTTTTGCGAGGGTGAATATCGAGACAAGCCTGTGGATTGCGGAGCGGTACGGTATCCGGGGTACCCCGACCTTCAAGTTCTTCTGCAGCGGCCGCCCGGTCTCGGAGATGGTCGGTGCAGTCTACCCGGCTCTCCTGAAGAAGGCGGTGGACGAGGTCCTGAAACATGGCAGGGAGTGTATCCGGAGCTCGACTGAGATCGACTACGAGATCACAGGGTACGGGTGAAGAGTACCGCTTGAACCGGTACCGGTATTTTTTTCTGCATCCGCAGGCGGTCCTCCAAAACTATCCTGCCCCCAGGCCTCCGGAGAGAAGGCAGTCATGCGATGACGTCCACTCCGTCACGGCGGTCTTCATGGAGGCCCGGACAAGTCAGGAGTCCCCACAGATTTTCTACCGGCCTGCCGGGGATTCCTGATCAGGTCATCATCCGGCCTTTTGCAGCCAGATACTTCCACCAGGGTCTTTCAGGCAGAGGGGCATTTTTTCAGCGATGACTTCGCGGTAAAAATGTTCGAGATAGGTGGTAAAGAACGCGATACTGAACTTGTCGTTATATTCAAGAAATGCTCGCAGTATGTAGTTTTCATTCCAGGAGCGGCCTTCGCGTAACCACCTGCCCGGGTATTCGAACGGGTAGCTGACATCATGGAAATGGACAAGTACCCCATCGGACAGTTCAGGGAGGATATCGAAAAGAATCCTGTTCACATCGCTGCCGGCTTTCGCCACGTGGGTCGAGTCGATGAAGAGGATATCGTTCTTCCGGAGCGAGGAGAAGAGATCGATTCCGATATCCTGGAGTTTGGTCTCATAGAGGGTAATTTTATCCAGATCTCCACGTTGGAAAAGCGATTGGAGTCTTTTCGGGTATGGTTCGATGCAGGAGATCTGGATCGAATCTCCGAAAAAGATCTCATTCACGTCCATCATTGCCGCAGTCGAAAACCCGGACCCCACCTCGATGATCCGGCCGGGACGTTTTGCCCGAATCAGGCCATAGAGGAATATCGCATCGGCATACGAGTAATAGGGATTTGCCAGGAAGTACCTCTTCCCATTCGTCTTCTTTTCAGGAAAGGGCATCTCTTTGTAGAATTCAGATATCCTGTTCAGCAGCTCGAGCTGCGCATTGAGGTTGATCTCAATCCCTTTCAGTTGCTTCGGCCACGGCTGTGCCGCCATCTGTTCGGTGCGATCGATATCCTCCAGTGACGGAATGGGGGAATAGAAATGTCCCGGCGGATAGTGTAGTATCTGGACAAACTGTGAAATACCGGGGATACGTGCAAATCCTTTCATGTTCGCTCATCCGGAAATACCGATCTTCAACATGCAACTTTCAGTACGGTGTTGCCTTACCCCTCGATCATGTGGTCCGCGGCGCATCAGGCCGGCTCGCGGCAAGCGACCTTCCGGTTCCCATGTCGGGCCAGCTGAACGGTTTGAGTGCACCCTGTACCTCGGGGTGACGGTGCCTGCAGGCAGGGCAGACATATCCGCGGACGGTAAACCCGCCCGGGATCTTCTTTCCAAGCATATCCTTATGTGAGAGCGTCTGCCCACAGGAACTGCAGAGCCAGCCCCCGTCCTCGAATGCCCTGTTCCAGGGATCATAGATAGGTCGGTTCGACATACTACCGGTGGCTGCCGCTTCGGTCCTCATAAGTATTTCGGACCAGGCCATTGCGGACCCGATCGCGGCCCCGGGATTTTTGCCTGGGAAAGGACGTGGATAAAAGTCTTTTCCCGGGATTCCACCAGTATCCGCGGGTAGATGCCTGGGGGGTTCCAGTTTTATGCGGGATGGCCGCTCGATGAAAGAACCTCTGATCTGAAGAAAAGTATATACGTAAGGGCGGTAAAGATACCCGTTTTCTTTCAGGTCCGGAAAATATCCGGAAAATATCCGGAAAAAAAAGTTACTTGAAGATATTCATGTAGATCATGTCGCTGCCCGTTGCCGCGAGACGCTCCCTCTCTGTCTTCTCGTCTGCGATGCCGAGGACAGGGAGGTTCATGTTGATGCCCGGGGTGTGGCCGAACATCTTCTCGAGCTCCACCTGCTGCGCATGCATGTGGAGGGAGTTGGGGATCTCCATCGGGCAGAGTTCCTGGCACTGGCCGCAGTTCACGCACGAGTCTGAAATATGTGCGTAGCGGATCAGGTGGAACATGAAGTTGGGGGGCACCTGTCCGGGCGGCACGAGATACGCCTTCTTTGTGCTGCACTCGACGCAGTAACAGATCGGGCATGCCTCGATACAGGAATAACAGCGGATGCACCTCGACGTGTCCTTCACGATCTTGGTGAGGCGCTCCCTGCCGGTCCCGAGTGCGGTGAAGTCCTTTGCCCGCCACTTGTCGCCGAGCTTGAGCATCGCGCCCTCGACCTTGGCGCGGATCTCGACACCCTTCGGGTTCGCCGCCTCGGTCTGGATCATGCCGTCTTTCATCGCCTGCGTGAGGAGGTTTGCACCCTTCTCGCTGCAGACCTCGACAAAGGTTGCCTTCCCGGCCTTGTCGCCGATGACTCCCCAGTTCCCGCACGCGAGGTCGGCCTGCCTCGGCACCTTCAGCTTGCACCTGCGGCAGTTCGGCCTCCGGCCGTACCCGGCCTCCTCGAGCTCGTCCATGGAGATGCCCTTGTGGCCTCCCTCGTACTCGATGATGAACTGGCCCTTGTCGATCTCTTCCTT
>JAJRBP010000068.1 GCA_028679405.1 Methanoregulaceae archaeon
ATGCCGTGGATATCCTTGAAAAGATCCTCTAGACGGGTGCCAGGAGAAGTTTTCAGAACGTTTATTCATTTCCTGCCGCCCCCCCGTGAGTTGATCTCCCCGGATGCACGGTTTTTCTCTCGTGTCCTGAAGGTGGGCATGAAATATTCCTGATCCGCGTAACCAGAACGTGGGTTTCTCCCGTTTTCTGACGGGTCCTGTCGGATTTACCGGGGTGTATGGGGCAAAAATTACTGCCTGAGCTCGACCGGACGGGTCATATTCGAGACAGGTATTCCGTTCCTGAGGAGCGTGACGTTCAGCTGGTACGTCCCTTCACCGAGGCCCGAACACTTCGAGCAGGACGGGAGTTTATACTCGTAAAAGATAATGTTCGGACCTGCCGAGAGGTTGACCGGCATATCGTGGGAAATTCGTGATTTCCCGCTCTCGTCCCTGATCCCCTCTATCCTGGCCGTGGTATTCCCCATGTTCCCGGCCGAATTCACCGTGATGGTGATCATCATGGCCTCATTCGAGTGGTAAAGTTCCTTGTCGGTCGAAACGCCGGTTATTTCCGCATGGGCCGGTCCAAGAAACAAAAGGGCAGCGAATGCGATGACGATGCAGATCACCACCGCCCCTGCGATGATGAGGATGTCCTTTCGCATAAATAAGGAAGGATCGGGTTTTATATCAATATACTGAAATTCACATCCCGTCTTTGACCGGAATGTACCAGGGCGAAGATCTTTGGGGGATTCAGGTCCGAAGGACAGACGCCTGTCAGTCTTCGACGATCCCGGGGCTCGTGCTATCCCTTCGCAGGTTTGTATGCCAGCCGGACGAATCTGTCTTTGAGGACCTCATGCCGGATCAATTCGAGGTGGATGTCCTTCTCCACATTTTCAAACATCCCGTAACGACCGTTTTCTCCCACGACAACCGGGTGGACCAGCAGGCTGATCTCGCTGACAAGGCCCTGGCCGAGCAGGAGATTCCCAAGAATTCTCCCCGTATCGGTGAGTACCCTCTTTGCGTGGAATGTATCCGAGAGAAGTTCAAGCGCCCTGCGGAGATCTGCATGATCGTTCCCGGCAACGAGATAGTCGTACTTCCTCTCCTTCAGGTGTTCAAGGTAGGCCGCGGGCGTCTTTTCAGAGACGAGGACGACGACGTCCCTGCAGTATTCAAATCTCCTGCAGTGATGCAGGAGACCCTGCAACGATCCTCTCGTATCCATAATGACCCAGGCGGGGAGAGTCTGATCCCTGTCAGGCCTCTGGAAATCAGTCTCCCCTTCAGGTGGGACCTCGCCTCCGAACATCGCGATCCCGGCCCGGACTGTATTCGAGCCGATCAGGTGCATGTCGGGCCTGTAGTCCCTGGCAATCGAGTAGTGCAGTTCCAGGTCAGGTTCGAACCCTGTGAGCGACCCGTCAAGGCTGACCGAATTGTGGATGATGACCTCCGGAATCATTCCACTCCTGCTCCATCCCCGGTTGTGAGCCGGTGACTTTTTGTATCCACTCCGTTATCGCCCGTTTCAGCCTGCGGATGCAGCAACGGAAGTACCTCCTCTGTCATGGAATTATGCCACTTCCGCAACGATCACGACGTAGTTCTTCCCGTATACCTTCGCGCATTTCGGGCAGGTGGTATACCACATGTACCATTTCTTCAGGGTGAGTTCCATCCCCTTTGCATATGCCTCGAAATCTTTGCACCATTTCCCGGTATCGCCAAAAGGTCCTTCGAATACCTTGCTCAGGAACTTCCCGCCAAGCCTCACGTTCTCAGCGCCAGGGATCTCCCGGTCGACCGCGAGGTATACATCCATATTCCAGAGCGAGGTATGGTCGGCAAGGCAGAGCCAGTCAGGAATGGCTGCCCCTGCCTTCTCCACCTTCCCGTTCAGCCGGACCATCGCGCTGCCGAAATTCACGGGGATGTGAAAGAGGGTGAATACGTGGTCTTTCACGAACATCTTCTCCTTCCATTCGAAGACTTTCCCGTCCCAGGGTGCGGGGTCGAAGGGTGGGCAGCACCCGGTTTCCACCTGCGGTTTGGCACTCATGAGGAAAAACTCGGCCGGAGGATAATTAAACCAGACGATTACGCGGTGTGAAAATGAACCTGATCTGGCAGGACAAGAGAATGGCGCCGAGGGAGAGATTTGAACTCTCGAGGCGCAAGGCGCCAATGGTTTTCGAGACCATCGCCTTCCCGGACTAGACTACCTCGGCACGCGGAGTATATATTTCTCTCCCGGGCTCGTATAATGGTATCGAATGGAAATAACCTGCGTCCTCCGGATTGTCCCGGACGGGACCGTGCTCGAGTACCGGGGACCTGCAGGGTCGACCTTCGAGGACGCCCTCCTCTCTTTCAATATCATCCCAGACACCGTGTTGATCAGGTGCAACGGTAAATTTCTCGCCCAGGACATGGTAATCGAGGGGGACGAGGCCGAGGTGATACTTACATGATTGCGGTCGGTTCAGATAATATTCCTGTTGAAAATTTTGAACCGGAATATCTGCCGGATAACCTCTGGAATTCCTCCAGCCGGTGAAAGTCTCATCGTTGATGCTTAATTGAATCCTGTTGGACGTGCAACAGGTAGATTCCTGCAAATTCCAGGACTGTTTTTATAAAAGAAATTATTGAATGTTGAATGAAGAGCCCTTACATCTGGGGCATGCCTGCGGGAGGCTTGTTCTGGGTGACCATCATGTCGTCGACACGGATCAGCATGATCGCCGACTCGGCCGAGGACTGTATCGCCTGGCGCTTCGAGCGGTGGGGTTCGATGACGCCCTCCTTGAGCATGTCGACGATCTTCCCGGTGTAGACGTTCAGGCCTGCATGCTTCTTCTTCTGTTCGTGTGCATGCTTCAGGTCAACGATCTTGTCCACCTGGTTGAACCCGGAGTTCTCCGCAAGGGTGAGGGGGATTACCTCGAAGGCTGCGGCGTATGCCTCGATTGCGAGCTGTTCGCGACCGCCGACGGTGGATGCGTAGTCGTGGAGTCTCATCAGGAGTTCGGTCTCGACCGCCCCTCCGCCCACAAGGTACCGGCCGTCCTCCATCATCTCCATGACGACCCTGATGCCGTCGTAGGTCGCACGCTCAAGCTCATCCAGCAGGTAATCGGTGGTGCCACGGAGGAGGATGGTGGTGGTCTTTGGGTTCTTGCAGCCCGAGATGCTGACAATATCGGTATCATCAGACTCTTCGACCAGGTCTGCCTGCCCGAGTGCCGCCGGAGTAAGGTCCTCTGCCTTGTTCACGATCATCGCACCGAGCGCACGTGACGCGAACTTCATGTCCTTCTCGGGGACGTCCTCGATCGCGAGCACCCCGCCCTTCGCGAGGTAGAACTGGACCGCGTCGTGAATGCCCTTCTGGCAGAGGAGGACATTGGCACCGGTCGCAACGACGCTCTCTGCGAACTTGCGGTAGGTGTCCTGCTCCTGCTCGGAGAATGCCGCGACCATGTCGGTCGTCTTGATCCTGATCTTCGCCTTCGACTGGGTCTTCTTGATCTCGAGGGGGGATGCAACGAGGGCGACCTTCGCCTTCTTCACTACCTTCGGCATCATCTC
Source organism: Methanoregulaceae archaeon (assembly GCA_028679405.1). Classification (GTDB taxonomy): domain Archaea; phylum Halobacteriota; class Methanomicrobia; order Methanomicrobiales; family Methanospirillaceae; genus JAJRBP01. The sequence goes on from JAJRBP010000068.1 coordinate 3,589, forward strand.
GTTCACCCTGGTCTTGTCGATGACAACGCCTTTGATCAGCTCTGCATCGTCCATCGAGGCGCCTTTCTGCTTCTTGATCAGGACATCGTCCTCGTCGACGGTGATCTTCCCACCCACCTTCTGGGCGACGGCCATCACTGCATCGACGACTATCCCGTCGAGTTTCCCTTTCACCTGTTCGATGGACTTGCCGGTCATCGAGGTGTCGGCGATCTGCAGCAGGGTCTTCCGGTCGTAGGGGTCCACCGTGATCGAGAGTTCGTCGATTATCTCGAGGGCTTTTATCATGCCGAGCTCGAACCCCTTCGCGATGACCGTCGGGTGGATCTTCTTCGTGAGCAGGCGCTCTGCCTGCTCCATCAGCGACCCGACGAGGACGACCGCGGTCGTGGTCCCGTCGCCTACCTCGTTGTCCTGGGCCTTCGCGACCTCGATCACCATCTTGGCACCGGGGTGCTGGACCCCGATCTCCTCGAGGATGGTGGCTCCGTCGTTCGTAATCACCACGTCCCCGGTGGAACTGACAAGCATCTTGTCCATCCCACGCGGGCCGAGCGTGGTCCTGACCGCGTTCGAGATCGCTTTCGCGGCCATGATGTTGGAGCGCTGGGCTTCACGCCCGCGATTGCGCTCTACATTGTCTTTAA
>JAJRBP010000098.1 GCA_028679405.1 Methanoregulaceae archaeon
AAGGCGCTCACCAAGGGATACGCGGTCGGCAGCGCTGCACTCTCCGCATTCCTGCTCTTCTCCGCCTACATGGTGACGGTTTCGGAGATCATGGGCAAGCCGTTCACCGTGGTGAACCTTGCAAGTGTCCCGGTCTTTGTCGGTGCCCTGCTCGGTGCAATGCTCGTGTTCCTGTTCGCATCGCTTGCCATCCGGGCAGTGGGAAAGACGGCCCAGTATATTATCCAGGACGTCAGGCGGCAGTTCCAGGACAAGGGGATACTTGCGGGCACGGTCAAACCTGACTATGCAAGTTGCGTGGATATCACTACCAGGGGCGCGTTGAAGAACATGGTGGCCCCGGGGGTCCTCGCGATCGCGTTCCCGATCTTCGTCGGCTTTGTCTTGAAGTACGAAGCAATGGCTGCGTTCCTGATGGTCGCTACCATTGCGGGTGTCCTGATGGCCCTTGTCCTGAACAACGGTGGCGGTGCCTGGGACAATGCGAAGAAGTATATTGAAAGCGGGGCTCTCGGCGGGAAAGGAAGCGAAGCGCACAAGGCAGCCGTGGTCGGGGATACCGTCGGCGATCCCTTCAAGGATACGGCCGGACCGTCGCTTCACGTGCTCATCAAGCTCCTCGCAACACTTACGCTCGTGCTCGCGGCCTTGTATATCTGAATTCTTTTTCTCTTTTTTTCGATTCGGGAAATAATCACTATTCCTTCAACTGTCCCCCAGAAAAACTATCAGACAACAGCGACGGTCTTTTCAGGGTAGTGACGGTCTTTTTGGAGGAATAGTCCGTATGTTTTTTTTATCCTTTATGCGACCCGGGAATCAGGCGTGAGGCTTGAAAATTCCAAAACCCGCTTTCCCCAAGAAAAGTTACCCAAACCGGCCGGGTACCCCTGGATCCAGGCCGGAAAATCCGTTTTCATGTATTGTTTCGTTTTCTTCCTTCTTCGTCATTCGTGACAACCCTGCTCCCCCGTATTGCGAGGTGACGTGCTTTCTCATGAAATATTGCGGCCTCATCAGATCGCCCGAGCCTGGTAAGGCAAATACCAGCCTCGTGGTATGCCCTGGAAAAGCATGGAGCGATCATGGCGGCCTGTTTGAATTTTTGCAATGCACGCTCATCGCTCCCGGAATCAGCCAGTTCACGGCCGCTCCTGAAAAGGTACTGTGCTTCCAGCGGAATTCCATTGGTAGCGTACGTTTTCATTTTTCTCACTCTTCTCCCCGTTTCCCGTTCCGACAATTCCTTCTTTTCAGCACCCGGATCTTCAGGCCCGGAAGTCTCCTGAAATTCCATTTCTGCCGGTCCCCCCCAGACGTTTGAGATGTGCGATCTATACTGGCCGGGTCGTTCAGTGACAGAGACATCGGTCCCCCGAACAACAAATCGTGGTAACTCCTGCACGAGACGGTACGGTGTCGGATTGTGATTACCCGATACAGGCCCGCTGTTCAGAATTCTATTCTCCCCGGTGTCGTTCCCGGTGTTCCCCACTGCAATCCCGTCCATCCCCTTTCGGGGCAATTCGTGGATTTATAGTGGCATATATTCAAAATTTGCACATAATATACGCAATTACGGTCCGCTACCTTTGTGTGCACCCGATATCTGCCATGCAATCCCATTATCATGGAAAACCCGCAAATCTTAGATTCCTGCCTGGTTAAAAGAGTTCCTGAATCCCCAGGCTCCTGCCGGGTTCTCGAACTTCATCCCACGGATTCACAACCGGTCCAGGTATAAATGAAACAGTATGTTTACGTGGAGCGCTGTCACACATAGGTATCATGGGAGTCCTTGATCAGGAGAAGGTCGATCGGATCAAACGCATCCTCAAGTGGCACCCGAGAGGTATCACCATATCGGACCTCTCATCCGAGATGAAGATGAACCGGAACCTGGTGGCAAAATATCTCGACATGCTCCTGATCTCGGGCCAGGTGGAAGTGCAGGCTTTCGGTGCGGCAAAGGTGTATTTCCTCTCCAGAAGGGTCCCGATTTCCGCACTCCTGGAATTCTCTTCAGACCTGGTAATTGTCGTCGACAGCGATAACCGGATTCTCCAGGTGAACGAGCGAGTCCCCCTCCTTCTCGGCGAACCAAGAGACGTGTTTATAGGAAAGACCCTTGATGAGATTCCCCTTACATTTACCCAGGCCCTTCACGTCAGCGGAGGCACCCGCAACCCGCAGTCAACGAGTGAACAGGCCATGGATGTGAGTTGTCCTGTCGGGGGGGACGACCGCCATTTCAGGGTAAAACAGGTCCCAACTGCATTCGAAGACGGAAGCGAGGGCTCAACTTATATCATCGAGGATATTACGTCCCGGAAGAAGTCCGAGGAGCTGCTGAAAATAAGTGAGGCGCGATATCGGGGACTTGTCCAATCCTCTGGAGAGGCAATAATCGGCAGTTCGATCGATGGCAGCATTATCAGCTGGAATCCTGCAGCAGAAAGGTTGTACGGGTATACGGCAGAGGAAGCGATCGGGAAACCGATCCGGATGCTTGTCCAGCCGGAAGCCCTTGGGGATCTTGACTCCCTGCTTGTTCGGATCGGCAGGGGTGAGAGCCTCCGGCGGCAGGAGATGAAAATGGTCAGGAAGGATGGCGGAGTGGTGGACGTCCTCCTCACGATATCCCCCCTCCAGGGTGAGAGTGGAGTGATCGTCGGCGCCTCTTCGATCGCCAGTGATATCACCAGCGAAAAGAT
>JAJRBP010000210.1 GCA_028679405.1 Methanoregulaceae archaeon
ACCGGCCGACGGGTATCTCATCGCCGTTGCCGGTCTTGAGGTGGACGAGTCCGCATTTACCGGGGAGAGCGAGCCCGTCGGAAAGACGATCGGGGAAGTTGTCCTGAAAGGGACCCTGATCACCGCAGGCAGAGCGCGAATGGTCGCCGGCGCCGTAGGCGATGCCACCCGCATGGGGGAGATCGCTTCAGACCTTGCCACCGGGTCCCGGCCGGAAACGCCCCTCCAGGAAAAACTCCGCAAACTCGCCACCGGCGTAAGCAGGTTTGGGTACCTGATGGCCGGCCTGATCGTGGCGACTTTCCTGATCAAGGGAGTGGCTGCAGGGGTATTTCTTGAGAGTCCGGCCACGATCGCACGATACGTGCTGGACAGTCTTATGTTCGCCGTGATCGTGATTGTCGTGGCCGTGCCTGAAGGACTCCCGGTCAGCGTCACCGTCTCCCTGGCCCTGACCATGAAGAAGATGACAAGGGCGGCCAGCCTTGTGCGACGCCTCATCGCCTGTGAGACGGTCGGATCGGTGACCGTCATCTGCACTGACAAGACCGGCACTCTGACACGGAACCAGATGGAAGTCGCCGCCGCCTCCATAGAGAACCCGGAATTCGCACCAGGTGTTCCCTGGACTGCGTCCGGCTGGATCGCGCTCAATGTGGCCGTAAACAGCACTGCCGAACTCGAGTCGCGCGGCGGGAAACTCGTCCCCGTCGGTAACTCCACCGAGGCGGCCCTGCTCCGCTGGCTCCAGCGGGCCGGGTTCTCGTACCGTGATATCAGGTCAGGGTTTCCCCCTGTCTCCCAGGACCTCTTCGATTCGGGGAAGAAACAGATGTCGACGGTGGTGAATATTTCTGGGCGGGGATTCCTGCTCGTCAAGGGTGCACCTGAAGTCCTCGCCGCGTCCTGTCTCCCGGCCCCCGATCTGACACCGGTTCACGCGCTTGCAGCACGGGCGATGCGGACCCTGGCCTTCGCACATGCGGAGATCCAAGGGAACGGATCCCTCCCTCCATCCCTTGACTGGGACGGATACGTGGGAATCAGGGATGAAGTCCGGCCCGATGTGCCGGATGCAGTCGGGACTTGCAGGAGGGCTGGGATCGCGGTGAAGATGGTCACCGGTGACAGCCCGGTGACTGCAACTGCAATCGCACTGGAGACGGGCATCCTCACCGGGGGAAAAGTGCTCACCGGAAGAGAGTTTGCGGTTCTTCCTGAGAGGGAGCGCATCGCCGCAGCCCGGGACCTGGAGGTCCTCGCCCGCTCGGAGCCGTCCGACAAGCTGCTCCTGGTCAGGACACTCCAGGGTACCGGAGAGGTCGTCGCCGTTACCGGAGACGGCATCAATGATGCCCCGGCCCTCCGCCACGCGGATGTCGGGCTTGCCATGGGAATCGCAGGGACAGAAGTTGCGCGTGAAGCGAGCGACATCATCCTTCTCGACGATTCGTTCCCCACGATAAAAAACGCGGTCTGGTGGGGCAGGGCGCTTTACGAGAATATCCAGCGGTTCCTCATATTTCAGCTGACGATCAACATCTCCGCAGCAATATTATCTTTTCTCGCTCCGGTACTGGGATTTCCACCCCCGTTCACCATCATCCAGCTGCTCTGGATCAACATCGTGATGGACTCCCTTGCAGCACTGGCCTTATGTTCAGAGGCCCCTCATCCTGCCCTGATGACACGTCTCCCTGTACCGAGGGACGACCCCGTGATCACGCCTTACATGAAATGGGCCATCCTGATCACGGCCTCTGCCTATGTCCTCGTCGGGATGCTCGCGATCTTTACCGGTATTCCCCTCATGGACTCCCCCGGGCAACAGGCGACGGCGTTTTTCTCGGCCTTTGTGGTTGCACAGGTCTGGAACGGGATTAACTGCCGGGGTATCAACGGGATAATGCCCCCGGTTTTCAAGGGGAATCCGGTATTTCTTGGAATTATGTCCGGTATCGTGATTATCCAGGTCCTCATCGTCCAGTATGGCGGGGCGTTTTTCTCCACCGTTCCTCTCGATCCGGTCCAGTGGCTGTTTATTATTCTCATCACCTTCCCGGTCATCCTTCTCTGGCCGCTTATCCGCTGGTGTGCAGGGCATTCGGGGAAGCCGGGTCTACCAGTGCAGTAAGCAGGTGAATCCGGAAATGCGATCGTGGTAAGCCGGGAAACGATCCCGGGACCACATCGGGATTCCGATCATCCGTCTCCACGAAACTTCCTTTCATTCAATTTCACAACCCTTTTCAGTCACCGGACAGACCCGTATTTCATGAGATACAGGTATTTCATCCTTGCCGCCGTACTCCTCGCGGCGGTCGTCCTCTCCGCAGGATGCACCGGCGGACCCGGACCGGCGACCGTGACGCCGTCTCCCGGAACAACGCCCGCGACCTCCGCGACCACAACGGTCCCGGCCGTCACGCCATACACGCCGCCGGCAAAGATCACGACCTCTTCGGAGCTCCTGGAGTTCGTCATGAATGCCGCGGCGTTTGCCCGCCAGAACGGGAGAGAGAAGGCCGTTGCCGCGTTCAACGACCCGAACGGGTCCTATGTCCTCGGGAGGACGCACGTATTCGCCATTATGTATGATGGCACCATCATCGCCGATCCCACGGAGCCTGAGATCGTCGGGACCAACATCATGAATATGACCGATTTCTTCGGGACGCCGCTCGTGGAAAACCTTGGCAAGACCGCACGGTCCGGGAGGGGGTATGTGAGCTACTCGTACCCGAATCCGGCAGAAAACAACGAGTTTGAGCCGCAGATCGCCGCGGTCGAGGACGTGGACGGGACATACTTCGTTGCTGCCGGGTTATTCGCCTCGGAGGGCGAGGTGTACCCATCCACCGCCCTGAATACCTCCGGGACACATCCCGGCGTCGACGACCTTGTCGGTTTCGTGAAAGAAGCGGTAGCATACGGACGGTCGAACGGGAAGGAGAAGGCGATTGCGGCCTTCAACGACCCGAAAGGCCGGTTTGTCAGGGGGGAGCTTGTCCTGCTTGCGTCCGACTATAACGGAACGATCCTTGCAAGCCCGCCCTATTCACCTGAACTGACGAAATACCACGTCAACCTGATAAACTACCACGATCCAGACCGGGTCGATACGATCCGGACCATGAGGGACATCTCGCGGGAGGGAGGCGGTTTTTCCTACACCGTCGCGAAGGTGAAGGTGAACGGGAAAGAAGTGTATGTACCGAAGATCAACTACGCCGAACCTGTCGATGGAGACTGGTGGATCTTTTCCGGGGTTATCGTGCCGGAGTATACCCGAATTGCCGCGGGGAACCTGACCGGCATCCAGGTCCGGAACCACACGAGAGAGGAACTCTACGGTCTCGTGAACCTGGCTGTCGAGTGGGCCGCGGTGAACGGGAAGGAGAAGGCTCTCGCCGAGATTAATAATCCGGCAGGGAAGTTCGTGAAAGGCGACCTCTTCGCCTGGGCTGAATCGACCGACGGGACTCTGCTCGCAGACCCGTTCTGGAAGTCAGGGATCGGCCGGAACCAGATGGATTACACCGACCGGTACGGCATGAAGGTCACGAGGGTCGGGATCGGGGCGATGACGAACGGGACAGGGTTCTCGCACGCCCTCTTCCCGAATACCGCACTGAACGGGACCGCAGACGTGCCGAAG
>JAJRBP010000018.1 GCA_028679405.1 Methanoregulaceae archaeon
TCGAAGAACTCGGTCGTATTGATGCACGGGGGATCTCGGACGTGATCGTCGCTTATGACCCGGATCGGATCGTCCTCGACGGTGGTGTGGTTCATGGAAACGAGGGTCTCCTGATTCCTGCGATCAGGAAATATGTCGACCGGTTCCTCCCGGTACCTGAGATCGTCGTGAGCACGCTCGGAGGTGACGCCCCTCTTCTCGGCGCTTCCATTATTGCCAGGGGATATGAGACCGCGATCGGTTCCCTGATTCCCTGATAATTTCCTTTATCACGCGCTGCTCATCCTGAATCGCGCAGCGGCTGTTGTTGTGTTGCACAGTGGAATGCACCCCTTCCTTCGACCATTGCACGTGCATCGATCCCGATCACCCGGCGGTCCGGAAACATGCCCTGCAGGATCCGGAGCGCATCGGCATCCTTCGGATCGTCGAAAACCGGCACGACTACGACCCGGTTCCCGATATAGAAATTTGCATAACTCGCCGGGTACCTCTCCCCTGGAGAACCGGAAACCATACCCGGCATCGGGAGCTTCACGACGTTGAGCGGATTCCCATCCTGGTCGGTCTCCCCCCGCAGGAGTGTGTAATTGTGGTGGAGGGGGGCATAGTTCTCGTCGCATGCCGATTCTTCATATGCGCATACGACGGTCGACGGCCCGACGAACCGGGCGATATCGTCGATGTGCCCGTCGGTATCGTCACCAGCGATCCCCTCGCCGAGCCAGATGACTTTCACCGCACCTGTGTACTCCTTCAGGTACTCTTCGATCTCTGTTCCGGAAAGTGACGGGTTCCGGTTCGGGTTAAGGAGACAGGAAGTAGTCGTCATCACCGTCCCGCAACCGTTCACCTCGATCGAACCTCCTTCAAGCACGATTCCCGGCTCGAACACGGGCAGGTCCAGCCACCGGTTCATCATGCCCGGGACCTCCCCGTCCCCGAGCAGGTGCTCGTACTTCCCACCCCATGCATTGAATTTCCAGCGGACCATGGATACCTCCTCTTCCGACCTGTTCCTGACGAATGTGGGGCCATAGTCCCGGATCCACACATCTGCATAGTCAGCCGGGTGGAAACGGACCCGGTACGGGTCTGCGCCCGCTCCTGCGAGGATATCCCTGGCCCGGGATCCGGCCTCATCGGGCGGGACCAGGATGTCGACTGTTTCGGAGTCCTGCAGGGCGACGATGAGCTCGCAGTAGGTCTCTTCCACTCTTTCAAGGTGGGGGAAGGTATCCTCGCTCTGCGGCCAGGCAAGCCACACCGAATCGTGAGGTTCCCATTCGGCCGGCATACTGAAACCCATATTCCTCGGGGTCCCCGACAAGGCCCGGGCCCCGACAACCGGGGACGGACTGCAGATGCCGCCGTACGTGTCCGGCCGCCGGTTTCGGAAGAAACCCCAGGTATCCCTGACGGTGCGGTTCATCGTGAGGTCGAGGGCCGCGATCACTATCTCCTCCCCGCCTCCTGCCCGGGCGAGGATATGCCCGAATGAATCGCAGACGAACGATCCCCCGAAAAACTCCGTTCCCCTTTCCCGGCCTGTCCTGTTGACTGCGGCGACATGCACGCTGTTCGCGATCGCATGGCTCCGCTGGATCAGCTCCCACGCCTCGTGCCAGTCCCCTTCCCTCGGCGGTGTCCCGCCAGGGTGCCCGATCGCCGTCGGGAAGATGATGAGGTCCGCACCTTCAAGGGCAACGCACCGTGCTGTCTCAGGAAACCACTGGTCATAGCAGATGAGCACCGCAATCCTCCCATGGGCCGTGGAATGGACCCGGTAGCCATCTCCTGGCGTAAAATATCCTTTCTCCCAGAAACCGGGGTCCTGAGGGATATGGGTTTTCCTGTACGGCGCAAGCAGGCTTCCATCGGCATCGATCACGACCGCAGTGTTATAGAATCGCCCGTCCCTGCCCTTTTCGAAGACCGGGACGATGATCACCACCCCGTGCTTCCGTGCAAGATCTGAGAAGAACCCGGTTGATTCGCCAGGTACCGTCTCTGCGCAAAGAGATGCACCGCCAGTGAGAGAAACCGGGAAATAACGGGTGCGATAGAGTTCAGGCAGGCAGACAATCTTTGCCCCCCTTCCGATTGCCTCCTCCGCGAGCCGCCCCGCATGTTCAAGGTTCTCCTGCGGGTCATTCCCGACCGCAAGCTGGATGAGCCCGATAGTCGTGAAACCTTCCATTATTCCGTGAAACCTCTTCCTCATGTACCTCCCCTGATGAGGAGAAATCATCTCCCATTTCAATTTGCCACCGACCTGGTACCCGATCCGGCCGCATTTACGACGGGATTGCACAATTATTTCATGGTCACCGGGCGAATGTCAGGAATCTCCCGGAATCAACCCTGTATTGCCATGGATCTCTTCGAACCGGGCCACCGCACGAGGTGCCCCGAGCAGCAGCCGGCGGATTGTATTTCTGAGCCCCGGCGACTTAACCGGGTCGAGTTCAGAGAGGAAAGTCACGAGGATCCCGACGAGGGGGACCTGGTGGCGTTCGTCCATGAGGTCGATTGCATCGAAGGACTGGAGGACCTCTACGGTGGAGAATTCGTTGAC